>CAZJZJ010000032.1:4856-15928 GCA_964550525.1 uncultured Methanosarcinales archaeon | reverse complement strand
TACCCATAGCTGCATTCAAATCTATTAATTGAATCTTGCTAAATTCAAGCCTTTTGGCAAGATTCAATTAATAGATTTGAATGCAGCTATGGGTAAAGGTGATAATCTGGAATTGGTTAAAGAAATATGTGGGAAAATCAAGTGTAGAGTAGGCGGCGGTATAAGAACAATTGAAAAAGCAAAACAAATTTTAGAGTTTGGCGCTGAAAAAATAATCATTGGAACAAGTGTTTTTAGTGGAAATGAAATTAATTTTGATTTTTTAGTAAAATTGGTTGGTGAAATTGGTAAAGAAAAAATAATTATTGCAATTGACAGCTTAAATAAAAAAATATTGATTGAAGGTTGGCAAAAAGAGACTGAATTTGAAACTTTATCCATCATTAAACAACTTGAACCTTATTGCTCAGAATTTTTATTCACTTATGTGGATAAAGAAGGCACAATGCAGGGCATTGATTTAGAATTAGTAAAAAAACTAAGAAAATCAACAACAAATGAATTGACAGTTGCAGGAGGAATTGCAACTTTTGAAGAAATAAAAGAATTAAACAGAATTGGTGTAAACTGTGCAGTAGGTATGGCTATCTACACAAATAAACTTGATTTAAGTAAACTTTATAAACTACAAACAGAAGAAGAACCTATAATGAAACTATCAACTGCAAAAGGAACTCGGGATTTCCCGCCTGAAGAGAAGATTATCAGGCAAGAGGTAGTGGAAACTTTCAAGAAAGTCTTTGAGATCTATGGTTATAATCCTATTGAGACTCCAATCATTGAGCGCTATGATACTCTTGCAGCTAAGTTTGCATCAGGTGAAGCTTCAGACGCTTTAAAGGAAACATTTAAGTTAAAGGATCAAGGTGATAGAGAGCTCGGTTTAAGAAATGATTTAACAGTTCCTTACTGCCGTTTTGTAGGCATGAACGCAAATATGAAAATGCCTTTCAAACGTTATCAGATGGGTCCTGTTTTTAGGGATGGCCCGATTAAGCTTGGAAGGTACAGACAGTTTGACCAATGTGATGTTGATTTGGTTGGTTCTAATAATATGGTTTCAGATGCAGAGATATTGCTAATTGTAGATTCTTTTTTCAAAGCTATTGATCTGCCTATTTTCGTTGAATTGAATAATAGAAAAATCCTAGAAGCAATATTGGATTACGCTGATGTAAATGAAAAACAGCGCTTTGAAGCAATGATTGCTATAGACAAACTAAAAAAAATAGGTGAAGCAGGTGTAAAAAAGGAATTAAAAGAACGTAAAATTAAAGATGATCAAATAAAAAAAATCCTAGAATGTTTTGTTAAAGGCAAGAACAATAAAGACACTCTAAAAAAACTAAAATCAATACTTAATTCAGATAAAGCAAAAGAAGGTCTTAAAGAAGTAGAAGAAATTCTTGATTATGTTGAAGCAGCAGGTTTTAAAGATGTAATCTTTGAACCTACTTTGGCAAGAGGACTTGCTTATTACACAGGTCCTGTATATGAAGCCTATGCAAAAAAATCTAAGATTACCAGTTCTTTAGCAGGTGGCGGCCGTTATGATGAAATGATTGGTAAATATCTTGGTAGCAATAAAGAATTTCCTGCTACTGGCATTTCTTTCGGAGTAGATGTAATCTGTGAAGTTATGAAACTAAGAAGGAAAACAATCCAAAAATCAGTTGCACAGGTTTTTATAATCCCAATTGGAACAACAAAAGAATCTCTAAAGATAGCTCAACAACTAAGAGAAAAAGAAATCAAAGTAGACATGGACATTGTTGGCAAAGGCATAAGCAAGAACCTTAACTATGCAAACTCAATGAACATCCCTTTTGTTGCATTCATTGGCGAAGAAGAACTTAAACAAGGCAAAGTCAAGCTTAAAAACATGGAAACAGGCAAAGAAGAGCTTCTTTCTATTTCTGATGTTACCAAGCGGTTGTGAGATAACTTTTTAAAGAAACCCAAACCTCTTTATCATATAACGTAATACTTTGAAAAAGGGGAAGGATGATGGTAAAAACTTTTGTAGTGAGCTTAAAAGACATTAAAGACGAAGAAGAGTTTCCTGAAATTGGCGGGCTTGAAAAGGCTTGTGCTGAAGAAGCGCCGCAAGAAACAAAATCGAGAAGACCCCGTTTTTCTAGAAGACATGTTGTCAAAATATCTCCTAATCCAGACTACGCGCATTCTGAGTTAAACTTAACTTACTATACTAAAGATGGTAGTTTTGGTCAGATAGCCTCCTGCGCAAATCTTGGTATTGAAGATCCAGCATCACAGATTGGCAACTCAGAAAGTTTTAATATCTACTTCTTTCAGAAGAATAGCGGTAATGGAGCAAAATACTTTGGTCAATTACCTCCGGAAGACAAAAATCTTTTTTATAGCAAAACAGAAAAGTACATTGATTCTGTATTTGAAGAAGCCGGTATAAGTAGTATTTGGATAGATGCTGTAGGAAAAAGAAAAGGGAGAATGCATTATTCTCTAAAGATTTGCGGAGAAAAAGTTCACGGAACTTATACTATCAGTAAACTCCGTTCATATATCAAGGGGTTGCTTAAACATAATCCAGACAGTAAGTTAATAATCCATTCCTACTTCCCTAAGGAGATTGGATCGGACCACAATATAAGATCACTTTCCACAGAGTTGGTTAGAGATTATGAAGACCGGGTTGGAACTATTAGATGGTTATCTAAAGCTAAAAAGTTTCTTAAGTGGGCACTGCAAGACACAAACACTCTTGTAGTTAATGTTGATTACCAGGAAATAGCACCAGAAAAAATGATGCAGGTGATGGTGGGTAAAGAACCTTACGATCCCGAAAGAGTAAGAGAACTTGGAACAAGAGACCCTAATTATAGGGGTTCTATTCCTATACCAACTGCTGAAAAACAATTAGAAGCAAGAACTAATCTAGTTTAGTCAAAACAACTGGCTTATCCTTAACTAGAATACTATGTTCTGCTTGGCTAACTAAACCATGGTTTCTGTCAACTAAAGGTGGAAACTCGTGTAGAATCTCTAGGTTTTTTAATTCTCTGAAAGCAAAACTTACTCTAGCTTTACCAAACTTTTTAGTAAGCCATCTTTTAGTGAAAGGAAGATCATTAAACTTCTGTATCTCTTTCAAAACATTTCTTGTTATAGGGTTTCTTACAGGTTTTTTTCCAGTTAAACTGAATACAGTTGGGTTACCGCTTTCATAGATTACACCAGCTCCTTTAGAAGCAAATGGTTCAATTGCTATAACCATGTCTTCAGTTAACTCTGTTTTATCTCCTGTATCAAAATTAGGTATAGAAGGTTTATCATGGATATTGAATTCTGACAAAGCATGCCCGCAAAGGTTTCTTACAGGGCTAAAACCATAACCAGTTATAACTGTGTGTATCTCTTTACCAATCTCACCTAAGGTTACACCTGGCCTTACTACTTTAATAGCTGCTTCTAGAGCCTCTCTACTAGCTTTAACAAGTTCAGTATTCTGGCCAGAAAGATCTACAGTAAGTGCATTATCCCCTATGAAACCGTCTATATGCACGCCTATATCCAAAGAACAAAGCTGATCACTAAAAACTGTTTTATCATCTTCATCAGGGCAATAATGTGCAGCAATATCATTCATACTTATCTGTACAGGAAAAGCTAAACTGCCTCCTAATTCTTTTATTTTCTCTTCTATTTTTTCACAAACCTCAAGCATAGAAGCTCCTGGTTTAATCAAGTTCTTGCCAAACTGTAAAGCTTCAGCTGCAATTCTACCTGCTTTCTTGTATGATTCTAATTCTTCCATAGGAATAGATTATTTATAGGGGTTATTTAAATGTTTTTACTCTACTTCTTCAACACATTCTGTAATATAGAAATAGTCATCTGTTTGTTCGTTTTCTTCAAGCTCCTGGCATCTCCTGTCTTTGTCCCAGTTACTCTTTAAAGCTTCATATTCTCTTTGTTTTTGTATTTGCCTTTGTTTTGCTAAGAACATCTTTTCTAATTCTTCTTTTGAAGGCCCATCTTCACCGATTTCATAAGTTTTCATCCTTGTTTTCTCATCTTCATCAATAATATATGTCTTTGTTCCATTGGTCTCAATCTCTGTTGCTTCACCTACTTCACTATGATCAATCTCAACAGTAATAGTTTTCCCAGGCTCATCACTATCACATACTTCATTATCATTAAGATCTTTGCAACACTCTTCCATAACTTTAGTTGTGCCTTCTGGACAAACAAATTGTTTAGAACATGAAGTAAGTAAGAATAAAAGTGCGAGTATTGTGATTAGTTTTAATTTCATTTTTAGTTAACTGTTTTGTTACCTAAAATAGTTAGATCTCCTTTGTACCATTCAGGTGGATCAAACTCAACATTAGCTATAGCTTTATTTGCTTTAACCATCTCATCTAAAGTAATAGCTACCTTTCTTTTCTCAGGCTCTTCCCATTTCTCTTCTATGCTTCTATCTTGCAAACGGCTTTCGTCTAATTCCAAAATTTCTTGTTTTTCTCTTTCCATATTGTACATCTGTAGAATCCTATAAGCAGTGTCCATACTTTTCCTTTCTTCAGGCTTAAGTTTTTTACATGCAGAATATGCTGCTATACCTGAAGCTAGTATTTTTGATACCTCTTGTGGATCTATATTCTGATCCTTCATATCCATAGCAAGAGTAAGTAATGAATATCCTTCTTTCCTATTTGTTATCTCTGTTTTTTGTCTTTTTATGTCATCAAGATAGTCTTGATTCCTAAACGAACTTCTTTCAATAAAACCTTTGATTTCATCATAGATCCTGATTGCTTCAGAGTAGCTTTCAATCGCTTGCGCACGTTCACCAGTTTTTTCAAAATACTCTGCGCAAAGAAGAAATCTTTCAGCAACCCAAGCGTATTCTGAGAAAGCCTGCATATGTGCTCCAGCAGCTTTACCTATCTGTCCTTTTTTTTCTGAAGCTAAAGCATGTTCATAAAGTATCTTAGCAATATCTTCTTGTTTAGAAAGAGAGTGTTTTAGATTATCAAAAGCAGCATCTAGATCATTTCTTCTACAATTGGTTGTAGCTTTGTCTCCATAAAACCCTGCTGTCCTTGCCAAGCCTTCAATATGTTTGTAAAGCCCATAATTTTCTTTTTTTATAGTTTCACCTAGGTCTGGCGAAACATCATATTTGAATACGTCTTCCTGTTTTAAATTCATTCCTTCCATTTTAATACAAAATTCCCACAACAACACGTTTTATTTGCTCAAATCTAATCTTGCCAGGGTCCTCCTTTATTAAGTTATCGCCTTTCATCACTGCGTACCAGCCTTTTGAGTCATAGCCAGTCTCAATAACCCTGTGTATGATTACTCCATCTGCGTACTTAGATTCATAGCTTACTATATCTCCAACTTGTATCTCTTCTGGTGTTTTAGGCACAATCTCAATAGCATGTGCGCCTTCATCAATAATTGGATCCATAGAATTCGTATCAGTAAACCTTGCCCATTCTGCATTCTTTAGCTCAATAACAATCCTATCGCTGTAAACATGGATTTGGTCTTCTTTTAACCTGTCTCCAGGAGAAGGATGCTCGACTTCATAGACTCGGAAAGCGCCTGTTTCCGGCTGTTCTAAGGCAAAAGGGCTCTCTCTGACCTTGTTTTGCTCATTGTAAATGGTAAATATGTTCAAAACTGCCCAAACTACCATAAATATCATTAGAATGCCTATTACAAACTTCCTATTAAACAAAAAACCACCTGATTTCATAGCAACCTATGAGTAGAACAAGTATATAAATGTTGTGTTTTTGTAACAACTAAAGGGTAGTAAAAAACTAAGCATCATATCCTCTGCTTGTTGTGTTGAAACCATACTTAAAGAAATTAGTTAGTCTTTCAGCTGCAAATCTCTTAAGAAGAGATCTGTTTGTTATTTTTGTGTTATCATATACGTCTTGATAAGCTTTTACTATACCTTCATATGAGTCCAAGAGCTCAGGGATATCTCCTTTTATGTAAAATGCAATCCTGTCTATTAAGTCATCTATTCTGTTCCTGGTCTCCCAAAACATTACTCTTTCTTGGTTTAATCTTAGTTGTGCATCTAGCCTTGCAATCAGGCTGTAATTTACTTTTACTCT
Source organism: uncultured Methanosarcinales archaeon (assembly GCA_964550525.1). Classification (GTDB taxonomy): domain Archaea; phylum Nanobdellota; class Nanobdellia; order Woesearchaeales; family JANQNQ01; genus CAZJZJ01. Next base: position 9,800 of record CAZJZJ010000032.1, on the reverse strand, counting down.
TCTGGTTTCCAAAGAGTCTCTAATTACTCTTTCAGAAAGAGCAGTATTGGATTGGATCATGGTATCAAGGTCATAACCGCAACTAGATTGGCCAAGCAGCATTGCACCACTATCTATTCCGATCTCTACTGCATTATGATCAACTCTATCTATGTAAAGCGGATGTTCTCTAACATAAATATCATCTGTTACACTATCCGGAAGTTCTAGTTCAGGTATTACTAGCATATCTTCAGTATATAGTGGATGGTTAAGTTCGTGTAGTAGTAGGAAAGGTAATGATTCTAGTAAAAGCCCAACATCACTATCCTCTTCAATAGAGATGTATTCCTCAAATTCGTTTTCCATTATTTGTTTTAGCTGTAGGACTAACTCTTGCTTCATTTCCAGGGTCTGTTTTAGTTCAAGTCTTGCCTCTTGTCTTAATGATAGTTTCATCTTCTAGATCCTTCCTTGTTGTTTTAGGTAAACTATTGTTCCATAATTTCCTTCAAACCTGCTTGTATGAATATTTTGTGGAAAATTAATTGTAGAAAAATTCTCCTGAACATTTTGAATTATTGACTTAGCAAGACTCAGGACACCAAAGTATTGCGGTACCTCTGGTGATTTTTGTTGGATATCACCATCAAGACTTCTTATTAGGTTAATATCTCCTGCATCTATTGCAATACCTATGGCTTCGTTCATGTCTTCCTTTGATAAATCATTTGCCATCTTTGAAAGTGTATCTGTATCATTGATCTCTAAAGCGCGCATATACATCAGGCCAAAATATTCATTTTCATGTATATCTTCTATCCTGCCTATGAGATCTCTTACTACTTCTGAAGTTGGAAGTAGAATCTTAGTAAGACCATAATAAACCTGACATATCTGCTTGTCTTCACCATATTCAATTAATTGGTCAAGTGCTTTATCAATTAGTTCTTTATAAAAATCTTCTTTAGCGGTATCTTCATATCTAATTATTCTTTCTACTCCATAGATCAGTGCATCACTAGGACGTGCTTCAACAAAGTTTTCCATCATCGACGGCTCAACCTCAATAGCTATCTCGTAGTCTTCGTATTGTATCAATGTTTCCATTATGGCTTTTGCTGCAATACCACGGTGATATGTACTTTCATTATATACGTCACTAATCTGTTCTATGTTCTCTTCAGGATCATCATCAAATAGAACTTCCAACGCTAAGTCCTTATCAAGTAAAAAAGCAAGGTCATCATTCCAGGTATCTTCTAATACCTTAATTACGCCTTCTAACTTGTATTCTTTGTAAACAGCTACTAATCTCTGAACTACTTCTTCTGAAACCTCTTCAGGATATCTTGATATGTTTTTTGTTAATGTTGTAAGTGTTTCTGTATCATTCATCTCTAAAGCATGCACATATATATCACCAAAATTACCTAAATCGTAAATATCCTCAATTTTTTGTATCAAAGTACTTATTACTCCTGATGTTACTGGGAGTCCTTCAGTTAGATTGCAATAAGCAATATAAATCTGTTCAGGATTATTGGTCTGCTTAGCAAAGTAATCTGTTGCTCTTTCAACAAGCTCTTCATATGCCTGTCTTTTTTGTGGTGATTCTCTATGTCTTTCAATGCTTTCTACACCATGCATCAGGGCTTCATGTGGAGCACAATCAATAAATTGCTCTATTCTAGATGGATCTAAGTCAAACAATAACCGATAGTTGTCTAGATTAATTAGTTTTAATCTTATGCTGCTTGCTAAGAGGTGTTCTGAGGTTTTTGAAGGATTACATGAATTATATATCCTTATAATGGCTTTCTTATTCTCTTCTGTTAAATCATTTAGCAGACTAAACACCAAACCAACTATATTGCGGAAATCAAGCGATATAGCTTCACTTATCTCCTCCTGGGTTTTTTCAAATAGATCGTCTATTACCATACTAAATAAGTGGTTTAGTATCCGTATATAAATGTTTTGATTACTTAATCACTTGGAAGTAGTTACTTAACCCGCACAGTCTCCAAGTTCCTTGGCGCAGTTGTCTCAACGCGATTCTGTTTGTGTATAGAACTAGCTAAGTCTAAGCAGCGTGAGTTTTCGCCGTGGTTTATGATTACTCTTTTTGGCCTTGGGTTGCATCTGTGTACAAAGTTCATTAGTTGTCTTCTATCGCTGTGGCCAGAGATCTCCATCTTGTGCACGTTCATCTTGATCTGGCATACTTCTTGTTTGTTGCCAGACTTGAATACAAATTCACGTTCTCCTCTTTGTATCCTATGGCCTAAAGAACCCTCGCCTTGGTAACATGAGAATATTAAACTGTTCTTTGGGTTACTTGCAAGATTCTTTAGATATTCAACAGAAGGGCCTCCTACCAACATACCTGAGGTAGCAATAATCAGGCAAGCACCTTCATCTTCAATAACTTGTTTTCTTTCTTTTTGGCTACCAACTCTCTTGAAATTCTCAGATAAAAAAGGATTATTGTCTTTATGGAAAATCTGTTTTCTAACAACACTATTCAAAAACTCTGGATATGCTGTATGGATAGCTGTAATATCCCATACCATTCCATCGATATAAACAGGTATTTTTTCAAGCTCTCCTCTTTTAACAAGCTCATCTACAATTACTATTACCTCTTGAGCACGGCCAGAACCAAGTACAGGCATAAGTATCTTACCGCCTTTCTTAATTGTATCTTTGATAATATCCCTTAGTATATTATCAGAGTCTTTCAAAGGAGGCAATACATTCTCTCTTCCTCCATAGGTTGCTTCGATCATCAATGTTTCAAGCCTTGGGAATGCTGTTGCAGCTGGATCAAGCAGATGTGTCCTTCCATACTTAAGGTCAGCTGTGTAAAGCATGTTATGCAAACCATTACCAATATGCAAATGTGCCATTGAAGAGCCAAGTATATGACCAGCATTATACAAAGTTAGCCTTACATCTGGTGTAATATCAGTAACCTCTTCATAATTTAAGCAGATTGTATGCTTAACCATCTCTTTAACTTCTTCAGAAGTATAGATAGGATCCTTACCTTCGTTCCTCATTATCTTTACATAATCTAATTGTAGTAATGCCATTACATCCCTTGTAGGAGCAGTACAATAAACAGGGTTTCTGTAACCAAACTTAAACAAATAAGGCACAAATCCTGAATGATCTAAGTGAGAGTGTGTGATGATAACTGCATCTAATTCTTTTATGTTGAATTCAGGCACTTCTAAGAACGGATATGCGTTTTGGTCAGAAGCAATATCAATCCCGCAATCAAGCAAGACTCTTGATTCAGGTGTCTGCAACAATAAACAGCTTCTACCAACTTGCCTGCCTCCACCAAGATAACTTACTCTGATCCATTCGTTCTTACGTTCACGTATCCAGCCGTCATAGATTCTATGTCCAATTTTGTTAAGAAATTTTCTTCTGTAATCGGAATTTTGGTACAAAACAGCTCTTATCTCTTCAATAACCTTTGATTTGATTGCAGGCTTTCTTTTGATTAATGGAACCCATAATGTTTTTGTTCTTATATCTCTTAATATTGAACCCTGTTTTCCAATAGCTAAGCCTGGTTTCTCAGCATGAATTATTACCCTGCTACGTTGCGGGTCAAAGATAACCTGATCAACACCAGCCTCTTTTGGAATAAGTTTTTTAATCTTACTTTCAGCTTTTTCTTTGTCTAAGGTTATTGAAGGGTCTGGCCTTAATTCTACTCTTTTCTTGAAATTATCAACTACCTTTTTTATTATTCCTTTATTATTTAGGAAAAAGTCTTGGTCCTTTGTATAAAGAACAATATTTGCTCCTTCAAAACCAGCGTCGCTTATCTTTCTAGCTGGTAAGATTTTTAGTATCTCTTTTAGGATATCTCCCATTTATTTACACCATAGTTACTAGAATCTAAACACACACCCTTTTTAAGAAAGCCTTAAAGTAAAACCTTGCCTTCAACCTCTTTATCAATTACCTTTCTACCGCCTTCTTTTGTTATAGTTACAACATCAATCCCACCGCCAGAGGCACTATCCCTCTGTAAAGCAGCATTGATTGCTTTAACAATGAGCTTGACACCTTCATCAACAGTCAGGTCTTTTCTATACAATGTCTCTAAAACACCGTATGCCATAACACTTCCTGAACCGCTTGAAATATAATCATCACACTTTGTTATTGAACCATCTGCAAAAAGATCATATATATAATAGCCTGTGTTATCCTTACCGCCCATTATAAAATGGGATATACCTGGAATCAGGCTCATCTTTCTTATGTTGCTATATACCATTCCAGCCAATAGGTTAGCAGATTCTTTTACAGTTATAGGTCTGCCAGTCCTTACTTCTTTCAATGAAATCTCAGCTTTAATCAGCTTTGTCAATAATTGTGCATCAGAGACAGTCCCAGCCATAGTAACAAACATATCCTTTGCTATCTGGTGGATCTTCTCTGTTCTTTTGTTCACAATAAAATTGCCTGCTGTAGCGCGTTTGTCAGCACCTAAAACAACACCATCTTTACAAACTAATCCTACAGTTGTAGTACCTGTTTTCATAATTTTTTCGCTCATTTTAACACCTTCGCGAGAACTCTTATCTAAACCCAAATAATGGGCACTCCTTTATAAATCTTATGGTTTTATTCTAGTTGTTAGGGGGTCAGTAGCTAGGGGTTAGTCTAACAACTAACAACTAGCCCATAATCTCTAGATCAAGTTCTTAAACATTGAACTTACTGCTTTGACAAAGAAAGGTGATTTCACCCATACAGCTGTGTCATAGCTTGGCTGTACTTCTTTGTCGTCGTTAAGTAGGAAAACAATCTCTCTGTTGTCGACGATAACAAACCTTGAATCTATTTTGTTTGTGTGCTTAATGTCTACAGCATCGCCAACTAATTTCTTTGCTTTAGAAATCTCTTTGCTTTGCGGAGTATGAACAGTTATTT
>CAZJZJ010000032.1:0-4756 GCA_964550525.1 uncultured Methanosarcinales archaeon | reverse complement strand
ACTAATTTCTTTGCTTTAGAAATCTCTTTGCTTTGCGGAGTATGAACAGTTATTTTAACGCCCCTTCTTTTTGCTCTTTTAAGAGCATTCTTCATAATATCAACTTTTCTTGAGAAATCTTTTGGTGTGGTTACCATAACAACACTCTTTTTAGAATTTTCAACAAGCGATTTAATGTAATAATAAACATTTTTTCTGCCTGTTAAAGCCCCACTAAGATCAGTAACATCAACATGCTCTATACCATGTTTGTGTAGAAGTTCAAGCTCTTTGAAAATATCTGTATCTCTTATCTGGTCGATCATACTTAGCTTAAATTCCGTTTCTTTTTTTACATTCTTTTTTATTCTGTCTACAATCTCTTCAGGCTGCACAGCAATATACTTTATTGGCCTACCAAGCTTCATAATAACAAAGCCTTTCTTCTCAAGGCTTTCAAGAACATCATAAGAACGTGACCTAGGAACATCGCTTATCTCTGATAACTGCCCTGCAGACGCAATGCCTCTTGACAACAATGCTGTCCATATCTTAACTTCATAAATATTCAAGTTGAAATGGTCTTTTAGTTTTTCTAAAAACTGTTTCTGTACTAACATATATTTTGCGCCTCCGTAAAGCACGACATAATCTAAGAACCTCCTTTTTAACACAAATTAAATCATGGGAACAATCTATCATATATAAATGTTGTGGTTTTGTTTCTATGTTCTAGTAGTAAAAATAAAAAATAAAAAAGAAAAGCTTAGTTTTTGTTCATTGTTGATAATACTACAATCGCAATTATTAGTATTACCAGAACGATTGAGCCGACAATCAAGAAGGTATAATTCTCTTCTTCCTCTTCATCTTCCATTGGGATGAAGTCTTCTTCCTTTTGTTCTTCTTTCTTGTCTTCCTCTGCTTTACAATCCTTTATGTCATCAACTACACTACCATCAGCACATACATACATGGTTGTTGGTTTTGTCTCTTCTTCTTTCTTCTCTTCTTCCTGAGTACACTCAACATTCAAATCAACATACTTTGTCTCTGATTTGCTGCCATAGTCTACCTGAATAGTGAACTGATATACGCCTTCTTTAGCATCTTCAGGTACAGTAATCTTGTATGACTTTGTTCTCTTAACATCGTCGTCAAAAGCACCTTCCCTAAGTGTGTATTTCTCAGTTGAAGTGTAGCCTAAAAGATCGTTTCTTATTACTTGCTCAATTTCTTCTTCCTCTTCTCTACCGATGTTGATTACACCTAGGCTTAGATCAGCAGTTTCACCGCATTTTACAGTTGGTGAAAAGAATTGTGCTTTGTAGATCTCAAGCTTGTGCTTGTCTTTCTCAACTTCGATATTGAACTCAAATGCGTCTGTGAAATCTGTGTTATTCTCGTCTTCACCTTCTGCTTCAATTGTAAAGGTGAATGAGTCTTCTTCTACTTCAAGAGGGATGTCATAGTTAAGTGTTACATACTTTCTTCTTGTAGGCCTAATGCTGCTGATGTCGTCTTCTTCTTCAACTTCGTCGCCATCATCAATACCTTCAAAGATACCAGTTACTGTAACATCTTCAAGCTTCATGTCTTCAGCTTCAGTATAAAGGTTCTCAACATAAATCTTAACCTTTACTGAGTCTTCAGGTTTAACTTCGATTGTTTCTCCTTCACTTGCAGTTTCTTTATCTCCACTTACTGTTACTTCTACGTCTACAATCTCCATCTTGCCTGTAGTAGCAACCACAAGACTTGCAGCTAACATCATCATCACTACAATTCCAAGAATCAATTTTCTTAGAAAAAATTTTTCTAAGCCTTTTTCGCTTACGCTTAAAAGTTTCATTAATATCTACCCCCAATAGGTTTATTTCTAATTATTTACATGTGGGAATATTCCATCATATATAAAGGTTTTGTTATTTGAGAATGGTAATAAGGGGAAGAAAAAGTAATCTTTTAAGCGTCGTAATTCTGTTGTCTTTCTTTGAAAAAAGATGCAAACAAAGTTGGTCTTCTTTTTGGAGTTCCGTTGACTTGGATATCTTCTACTACAAAAACTCCTCTTCCAAATTGTGTTACTCTTATTGTATAGCTTGGTTCTCTGCTGTTCTGTGGTGTAGGTACAAGGTTTATTTCTCCTTCCATACTTACTGGTGCTTGGGATGTTGGACCCTGATACCAACCAGCGTTCATTGTTAAAGTAGTATTAAATCTTAATTTCTCAGTTCCATTATTCTCAACACTCATATCAATATCACTTTGATTAGTTGTAGTTATTCTTTTGCCATCATTAGTTGCATATCCCAAAGAAGTATATTTTCCTATAACCCATTTTACTTCATCAGTAATCCCATAGTCATCTAATGGTTCTACTCTTTCAGAGAGTCTTAAAGCACGCTCTCCCATTTTTACATACATATTCTTAAGAGAACCAATCTGTGTTGGAGGTCTTATAGTCTTATATCCTAATTCTGCCTCTCTTTCTGCAACCTTTCTTCCAACTTCTGCACCAGCAACGTCTGATATATCACTCATTATTTCACCCTCTAATTAAGTTAGAAAAAGGAGTGCAGAATACTTTAAAAACATTTATGTACTGCAGTATATAATTTATATATTTTATATAAAAAAGAAAATTAGTTTTGGGTGGGATTGGCTTCTGTGAGATAGAGTTGGAATTTTCCATCTGCATACATGATTGGAAGACTAAGTTCAAGTTTGCCAACCTGATCATATAGTTCAACTCTGCCAAAATATGCCTTTCTCTGTCTATCATATCCACCGTGTACAAGTATCCTTCCTTCATCTACTTCTTGTTCTGCCTTATGATGGGCTTCTTGTTCGGATCTTTTTATAATATCTACAATTAGATCTTCATTAAATCCATACTTCTGAAACTTTGCCATCATTTTGTCTGCAACCTCTTTGAAATCTAATGCGTGTGCTAATTGTTTTATTTTGAACAAATCTCTTCCATTATAATCTACAGAAAAAGGGCTTAATGGTCTATCTTCTATTAGTATTGATAGATATCCTGTATTCCCTTGCATATATGCCAATACTCCTTCTTCACTAACATACCATATTGCATCATCTCTTGGATCTTGAGATGCATAACTAACTAGTAATTTTCTTACTTTTTGTAGTTGTTCACTGCCTGCAATATGTCCCACATGCCTTTCTAAACCAGGATATATTACATCTATTCCTTTCTTTTTTTGGCCACTACGTAGAATAAGACTCACTAGATGATCTATTCTTGTACCTGTGCCCATAGCAGTATAATCTGTTGTTTTTGTTTTTGCCATTCTCCATTCCCTCCAATACAAAAAATGAGTCTAAAGAAATTTAAAAATATTTGTGTTTTCGAGTATATAATTAGAATTTAAGAGTTGGTTACCAAAAGAGCATTCGCCGCTAAGCTATCACCTCTTTTGGCGTATCCAACATATCTATAGATTGCATGGCTTATACGCGTTTGAGGGCAACGATATTACTCGAAGAGCCCTATGCGTTTTCGCCTGTTGCAAGATAAGGGTTTATTGAGTATTTAACCCATTTATTCCTTATCGGCGATATCACTAATTGGTATACTGGTATACGGAATATATAAAACTTTCTATTTTGATAGCTACTGGAATATGTATGTTGGAGAATATAATTAATCCATCCAAGTCTTGCGAAGAGGTACAAAATTTGGTAATGCGTTAGAAACGCACGTTTTGTAAAGTTTGAGCCACTTATCGCACTTAGATGGCAAAAAATGCGCCGGCCGGGACTTTCACCAACTTTTTGTGGGACTGAGCGAGCTTGGCGAGCAAATGTCGCACGCTTTTGGTCAAGCTTTTTGCTCCGACAAAAAGATTGTTTTGAACCCAGATCAAAGGCTCTCTCCTTGGAAAAACCAAATGGAAGGCCTCTATCCTTTATGGCAAGTTCATCCATTTTTAACGTGTGTGGCTAAGCGAACGTAGTGAGCGCATGCCGCACTTCGGTGTCAATGGACGAAACCATTGTAGCCATTAGACTACCGGCGCAATAAAGCTAAAGAAAGAAGTAAGATATTTATAAATCTTTGGGAAAAAAGAGAAAAACAGCAAAACTTAAATAACACCAATCCAAACTAACTAAAAACACACGGGGGTTTGTAAAAATGGATTGTAATGCGTTTATTGAAGAACAAGTTAAAAAAATCAAAGAAACAGTCGGAGATGGTATTGCGATTAATGCTTTGTCCGGCGGAGTAGATAGTTCTGTTGTGACTGTATTGGGTCATAAGGCTTTAGGAGATAACCTGAAATCTTATTTCATTGAAAACGGGATTATGAGAGAGAATGAAGCTAATGAAGTTGTAGAAATGTTCAAGCAGATGGGAATAAAAGTCGAGGTCCTGGATGCAAAGGATAAATTCTTTGCAGCATTAAAAGGATTAACAGATCCTGAAGAAAAAAGGCAGAAAGGAATTACAGATGTTTTCTATAAAGATGTTTTTGGTTTTGAAGAGGTAAGATATTTTGATATTCGAGGTTTTTGGTAAATTAGTCCAGGAAAGCGGTGCTAAGTTTTTGCTACAAGGCACAATTCTTACAGATGTCGACGAGACAGTTGCTGGAATCAAAAGACAGCATAATGTACTTGAGCAACTTGGTATAGACCCTGAAAAAGAATATGGGTACAAGGTAGTTGAACCATTAATCACTTTAAGAAAAGATGGAGTAAGAGAAGTTGGCAAAGCTTTAGACATGCCTGAAAAGATATTCAATAGGAT
>CAZJZJ010000031.1:0-17253 GCA_964550525.1 uncultured Methanosarcinales archaeon | reverse complement strand
AGAAAGTAGCTGAAGAGGAGTTTAAGAAAATTATTAACCATTTCTCAGAACTTGTTCATACATCTTAACGTACTGTTTTGCAGCATCGCTCCAAAGAAATCTTTGTCTAAAAGCATTTAACTGCATTGCCAAGAATGATTCACGGTCTTGGAAAACTCCTCTAGCTTTTTTAACAGTATCTACAAGATTAGAAAGTACCTCTTCTTTAGTCTCTCCATCAAATCCAAACCCTGTTTCATCTGTGACAGTATCAACAAGACCGCCTGTCCATCTTACTATTGGCGGAGTTGCAGTACTAAGTGCTTCAAGTTGTGTAATACCGCAAGGTTCAAACAAACTTGGCATTAAGAAAGCATCACTCCCTAGATTAATCTTGTCCCTCATATCTTTATCAAACGCAACAAAAGATGCGTAATTATTTCTTATGGGCATATATGGATCCATAGAAAGAAGATCACTATATCCAACCTTCCCTCTAAACCCCTTAATAGAAATATTATTCATAAAAGACTGATATTCTGGAAGACCTGTGGCTAGTATTGCAACATTAAGCCCAGGAATAGCTAATATGTGTTCTAGTACACTTTTACCATCCAATTCTTCGGTTAACAACCTGAATTTCTGTTCAACTGCTCTACCTACAAAACCTAAAAGCATATTATTTGGATTCTTAAAATATCTTGAGACAAGTGCTTTCATGTCTTTTTTCTGTTCTAGAAGCTTTTCGAACTCTTCCCTAGTTGGTTTTGCTATTGATTTTGCCTTATAATCTAACCCATTAAGTATACCAACCAGCCTGCCTTCTGAATCAAGCCTTCTACAAACACCATCCAAACCTTTTCCCCCTTCAAAATATCTATCTTGGTCTTCTCTTTCAAGTATCTCTTTTGCATAAGTAGGGCTGACAGCATTCACCATATCAGCTAATTCAAGTGCAAGCCTTAGAGGATTAACACTTTGCCATTTAGACCTAGGATCCTTAAATTGCTTGTATGTTAAGGGATTATCACGCAATCCAACAAAAGGCATGCCCTGCACATTTGGTTCCCACATATTGCCTTGATAACCAATATTGTGTACAGTCAAAACTTTCTTCTGATTCTTTCCTTCAATCTTCATCCTACCAAACAAGAAACCAGTAACCCAGTCATTCCCATGTACAATATCATAATCTTTTAGTAAAGGTAGACAAGCTTCAGCAAAAAAAGAAAACCTGATTGCATCATCTTTATAAGGGAAATCATGGCTGTGAACATAGGGACCTTTACTAAGATATGCTCTGTTTTTAACAAGGATCACAGGCACTCCATCAAGCTTAGCTTTGTAAAGCTCTACTTCTTGATGCCCATCACCAAACTCTACAACATATTCTTTGAAAGGCTTTTTACTAACTTTATTCTTTCTAGCATTCACACAATCATAGAATGGGGTGACTATTGTAATATCAACCCCTGCTCTTCTCAATGCTGGTGGAAGTTCTCCTGCAACATCACCTACACCACCATCTTTAGAATAAGGCTTACATTCAGCTGCAAAATACAATACTTTCATATCTTTCTTCTTCGTAAATAACATCATCTTCTTATACCTATATTGTAGCTGTTATCTAAGAACCAACCCTTTCAGAGGGGGTAAGTAAAATAGGTATTTAAATATTGTTATCAATCTGTTTAGTTTTGACTAAACCCACTACAATACTTTGAAAACTCTTCTTTTCCTGCTTGATAAAGGTGGTCTAAATAATCTCTTGCAACACTAAACCTTGTTGCCTTTTCATAGCCTTTTTTCATGACCTCTTTAACTCCTTCTATGATCTCATTTTTTGACCAACCCCAACTTTTTCTGTTGCCTGCAAGCCTAGCTACAGCAGCTGGAGAAAATTTATCCATAAGATCTGCTATCTGAAGCAGAACGTACGACATTCCAAACCCTTTGTCAACATTAAGATTATCATGGTTGCCTGCAAGTGAAGCAATATAAGCTATTGCAATTTCACTATATCCTGCTTTAGATAAGTACTCTTTGCAATCTTTCTCAGAAAATTTTGCATGATTTTCATTAACTGTTTGATTCCAATATCTTTGTTTTTTCCAAAAAGGCTTCTTGCGCATCCTGCCAATATCATGACAGAGTGCAGCTGCGTAAACATTTTCATCAGGCTCTTCATCTAACTCTTTGTAAAGAGACAATAGATTAACAGCAACCCTTGAAGTGTGATTAAGTGTAGAACTTACAAATGCACTCGTCTGTTGACTTTGTGCTCTTTCCCCTACACCTGAATAAAATTGATGGATAATCTTTTTCAGATTACCCAACTCAGTAGAATCTCCTTCCCTAACTAAAAATCCTTCTAATCCTGTGTTCATCCTCGAGTGAATGGAGCAAATAGATGTTTATAAATTTAACCCAAACCTTTATATACACTCTACTTCTTCTTTTCAACACGCCCTGTTAGTGTAGTCCGGCCAATCATACTGCCCTCTCGCAAACTTTTTGTCAGAGCAAAACTCTGGAGAAAGGCAGTGACTCGGGTTCGAATCCCGAACAGGGCATTTTCCATAACATTTTTAAACAAACCGGCATTTTTAAACTAAACAACGGAGGTTAATACTCATGAAACGATCATCGAGGAGATGGAAGAAAAAAGGTCAGATGCGCTGGAAGTGGCAGCGTAAGAGAATGCGAAAGGAAAAGAAAAGAAGGAAGCGTAAATAATCACATATTTCTTAATTCTTTCATTTGATCCCAGCGTTCATATGTTAGGGATGTATCTTTTTCATCTTGTATTTTTATGGAATCTATGAACATATCTCTAACAGGTGACGGCCCCATTATCTTCTTGAATGTTTTTTTCAAAGCTTTGCAGAAAGCCTGTGCCCTTTTCTTATGCACAAAATGAGCATTCATTGCCAAAGGCTCTTCAATCATCAATTCAAAGAAACCGCCTTTCTCAAAGATAAACCTTTCATAGGATTTCTCTTCAATCACATCCATACCCATATACCAAATTGGCTCTTTAAGATTCTTCTGAAGAAGATCGACAAATCTAACTAACTCTTTCTTAGCGCGTTCTTGCTCTTTCATGTTTTCCTGTAGATTTTTTGTTTTCCTAACTACAAAAGGCAGTAATTCTCCGACATCCAGTGCTGGTACAAAGATATGTTTAGTCTTCAATGTCTATGTTCCTCCTATTAACAAATTTATAACCCATCATCTCATTGACAAAATATTTAGCTCCGTTATTGGTTGCAGATGATAGTTTATACCCACCTAAATGCGCAACATCTCCATCTAGGTAAAGATGATCATCGTTTACAATCACACTTGCAACATACAATTTCCTGAAAACCTTTTTTATGATCTCTTTATCGTTTGTCCAAAGTGAAGCTCTTAACCCGTATTGTGTATCATTAGCAAGGTCTATAGCTTCATAGATATTGGAAAATTTCATTATAGGCAGTACAGGGCCAAACATCTCATTCTTCATTACCTTCATATTATGGTCAACACCTGTGACAATTGTTGGAACAAGGTAAAGCCCTTTACTGTTTCTGTTACCGTAATGGTCTACTCTGTAACCACCGTACTCTATCTTAGCTCCTTTATGTTTAGCTTCTTCCAAAGCTTCATTTATAGCGATTACAGCTTTCTTATTAGCTACAGGGATAATATCTACGTCAGGGTCTGAAGGCAGCCCTATCTTAAGTTTTTTCACTCTACCAATAATCTTTTCCACAAGATCATCATAGATATTCTTATGTGCATACAATCTTTTGATTGAGATACATATCTGACCTGCACCAAGGAACCTTGCACGTACAATTGCGTCTGCAGCTTTATCAAGGTCAGCATCCCTGTTAACTATACAAGCATCACTACCTGCAAGTTCAAGTACAGGTTTTATTCCTTGTTTAATACATTTTTTCCCTATATTAACTCCAGCACCAGAACTGCCAAAGAAAACAAGACAATCAATGTAACGGTTAGTTATCCATTCATTAACTATATCTGTACCTTTACCAATAATAACATTAATCACACCTTTAGGTGCATTATGCTCATTTAGCGAATCTTGTAACAATTTAAAGATAAACAAGGAAGACATAGGTGTAGAACTAGAAACCTTAATTACACCTGTGTTGCCTGATATAATCTGATTAATCACAACCAAGCAATCAAGTATTACAGCAGCGTTGTAAGGTGTAACTATACCTACAACCCCTAAGGGGTGTTTGATAAAGTATGTGCCTTTAACCCTTCTATCTGGGATAGGGTTAGCTAGTTTAGTGAAAAATTCCAGGTTCTCGTCTGTCAATAAGTTGTATAATGCATTAAGTTCCCATTCTATTGAAGAATATGTTAAACCTTCAACAATTGCAAGCTCTTTTAACTCAGCTTCGTTTGCTTTAATCTTTTCTCTCCATGATTTCAATATATCTACCCTTGTTTCAGGAGTTACTTCTTCGAAAGCATCAAAAGCATCCCTTGCTGCAAGCACTGCTGCAACATTCTCTTTAGTAGAAGCTATAGGATACTCTGCATAAACATACTTCGGATCAATCTTTATTCGTTTAGAAAACGCTGTAAGCAGCCAATTATGGTTACCGCTATACTTCTTAAGAAGATAGAATTTCTTAAGTATATCTGGATTTTTTATTACATCATCTGCTCTAACAATTACCCCTTTTTTCTGTGTATCCACTTCTTTTCCTTTAATCAATAGTTTAAATTGTCTCATTTTCTCACTCTCCTATTCAGATATGATATCTCTGCTTACTGTGAACGAAGTTGTAGTAGCAGCGAACTGCCCATTAGCTACACCTTTTGTAAACCCAAATTCACCGTAACCATAAAAACCAATAAAAGGCAGGCCTTTATGCTCTTTAATCAGTTCATTATAAACTTGTTTAGTTTTTTTATCACCAAGTATGCCTTTTCTAAGTATGCATTCGAAAACAAGTGAAAATGCAGGATCGCCACCTGACTCTTTGATCGAATCCTTGAAAGAATCTTTAGCAGCGTTATATATATCCTTCTGGCTGCATTTCATTTTTTGTAAAGTAATTCCGCTTGGTACTTTTTCGTAGAATGTCATTGAACCATCACTTTTAATCTCTCTTGCAAGCCTTAACCAATAATTGCCTTGTATATCAGGGATTGCTAAAGGATACCTTGCACCAACTTGGAAGAACGGGATAAGTTTTTGTAGATTACCTCCCATCCTAGAATAATAACTTGCAAGTAGCCTACCAAAATGACCTAATCTTTCATATGTTTTCCTCATAGGCCATAATTGTTTAACTGTTTTACCGAGCATTTTTGCGTATTCTTCAGCTGCAGGTTTACCATCTAGCTTATGTACTGTATATCCGTTAGAATCAGTCACAACTGCGCATACATTGCTTGGCTTAAACCCGTGTCTAATACCAAACCCAAAAGGTACATCATATATTCCTAGCATCATCACAGCTGCATCTTTATACATTTTACCGTTTGCAAACTGGTAAGTCTGGGTAAGGTCAAGATCATCACCAGCTGAACCTCCTACTACAGGCACTTGTTCACCAGTTACACTCATTATCCCGTTCAATACATCATCCTCAAAACCACCTTTATGTACAGTTGTACCAGGTGCTAATAATAAAAGCGAGTAAGGCCTAAGCTTAACTAAGTCCCTGGTTTTTTTATTCTTCATAGCTAGGAAATGCACATAAGGGTCAACATACTTATCCATCTTCAATGAATTAATTGCATGGTTAATCCCTTTAACACCTGCTTTGTAAGGTCCTTTATGCACATCGTCTCCTACACCTACACCTATAGTGATATATTTAGATTTTACAGCCATTACAACACAAGAACCTTGAGTTACACCGTAATTTGAGATCTCGCCTGCAGTTGAACAACCTATCCATTTACATTCAGGGTTAGCTGCTTTAAATGTCTCATGTACAGATTTAACAATCTTTTTCAGGTTGAAATCACTAGAACAAAACACAACACCATAATCAGGCGGTGCACCAGCATTCTTAATAGCCATCTCAACTGCTTCTTTACCTGCTAAAGCAGGATTCTTGTTCTGAGACATACCTGTACCTACATAGATTGTCTTTTCTCCTTTTTTTGATTTCTTTTTAGCCATTTATTTCACCATAAACTGACAAAATTTCTTGCCTAGCACAACACAATCTGTCTCAGTGCAATCAACCTGTTTACCTAATAAAAACGTGAACATCCCTGCAAGTGCGCCTGCAATTGAAATACATACAGGTTCTTTAGATTTAATTTTATTCTTAATATGAGTTTCAGCTACAGGAGAATGATGCACTTTAACTATAGCTTTTTTCTTTTTTGCATCTAAATCAACTATCTCAAGTTTGCCTAAGCCAAGTGTCTCATAGATCTCTTCCAGGTTTAATAGCATATCAGGTCCTTTAGCTCCAAGTTTTTTGCCGTAAGATACAAAGTTCTTATGGATAACATCCTTGATCAAAGAATATACCTTCTTCTTATTAATTATCTGCAACTCAGCTAACGCAAGAGAAGATAGCATTACCTGTGGTGTTCCTAAAACCTCGATTTTCCCATCCATAATCAGAAACTGCCTTGCAAACAGCAGTTTCTTAATAAATGCTGACAGCATAAACTCCTTTATCAGAATTATGTTTAAATAGTTTACGGTATTAAGAGCTAGTTGTACTACTCTGGGCGTCTGTGCCATGGATGCCATTGTTTGCTATAGGCAAACATGGCATGGCCAGAGGAGACTTTGATGAGCGTTGTTTTGAGCGAGGCAAAGTCGAGTAGCACCAGCACACCCTCTAAAATCAATAAACTTTATAAACGAACAAGAAACACATCATAAAAACAATCAATAGAGGGGTTTTTTATGGATGTAACTGCTTATATGAAAAAACATGGTCATGAACAACTTATAGTTTGTTATGACAAAAAAACAGGTTTTAGAGGTTATATTGGGATACACAGTACTGCTTTAGGCCCTGGTTTGGGCGGGATAAGGTTCTGGAATTATAAAGCAGAAGAAGAAGCTATTATTGATGTTCTAAGATTAAGTGAAGGCATGAGTTATAAAGCTGCTGTAGCTGGGCTTAAGCTAGGTGGTGGTAAGATGGTTGTATGGGGTGACCCTAAAACAGCTGATAGGGACGAAGTATACCGGACTGCAGGCAAATTTATTGAAACACTTAAAGGGCATTACATAGGTGCTGAGGATGTAAGCACTACTACACAGGATCTTGTAAGCGTATATAAGCATACAAAACACTTAGTAGGCATGCCTAAAGAAATGGGGGGTTCAGGCGATCCTTCACCTGTTACAGCTTTTGGAGTACATAAAGGGATGATTGCATGTGTTGAAGAGGTTTTCAGTAGGTCTGAGCTTAAAGGTCTTAAAGTTGGTATACAAGGTGTAGGTCATGTTGGCTACAATATGTGTAAGATTCTACATAAAGAAGGCTGCGAATTGATTATAGCAGATGTTAACCAAGAAGCAGTTGATAAGTGTGTTAAAGAGTTTAATGCAAAAGCTGTTTCTCCTGAAGAGATATTCGATGCAGACATGGATATATTCTGTCCTTGCGCATTAGGTGCTTGTCTTAACCCAGATACTATCAAAAGATTGAAATGCAAGATTATCGCTGGCAGTGCAAATAACCAGCTTTGCGAAAAAGAAGAAGAAGATATGAAACTTATTCAAGAAAAAGGTATACTTTACGCTCCTGATTACGTGATTAACGCTGGCGGCCTGATCAATGTTTCAGATGAATCTGATGAAGGCGGCTATAACAGAGAAAGAGCATTAGTAAAAGCAGCTAAGATATATGATAATCTAAAAGACGTCATTAAGATGGCAAAAGAAAAAGGTATCACTACTAACAAAGCTGCACACGAAGTTGCTCTAGCAAGGATTAAGGCTGCAGAATAAGTTTCTATTGTTTTTAAAAACCGGTGTTTAGGAAATGAGGTAGTGTGAACTGAAAAAATGGTAGTACGAATAGATCAAGATGCTGTAGATAGCTGGAACGAGAAGTTGAGAGAACAGCAAACACGCAGACAATTCCTAGACAGCCTTGTAGACAGTGTACATACAATCAAGTATAAAGGCACTCTAAGCGAGGTTGAGCAAGCTGTCTCTGAATACGAACCTAAACTACAACTGCTACTCGGTGCTGCAAGATGTACAGGCCTTTACGAGATCAAGCATCGATATAAAGTTAAATTGTATTATGAGAATGATAAATCCAGTTCTGCTTCAGGTTCTGGAGATACTTATGAAGAAGCTAGACAGAAAGCTTTTGAAGCGTTCCCTTTTGAAGTTACTGATAAGGTAAAAGAAGAAGTAGAAGTAAAGATCACTACAGAGATTTGTGAGGAATATGTGGGGGTGGTAAGGAAAGAGAATGAAAACTTTGTCACGATTGGTCCAACTTTCTTTAACGGGATAAAAAATCTAGTTAAGAAGGCATCACCATCTGCATCAATAGAAGTACTGGGGTATAAAAAATGAGCTCAAAACCATCTAGATTAAACATGCACGAAATGTGGGATCTGTGGGATGAGTATTTTAAAGAGAGGTATGGAGATCCTAGCGAGCCTGTAGACTTGGAAGAGACTTTAAGAAAATGTAAAGAAAGAGATGAATGGCTTGACAGTATCTTGAGTACGTCAACAGATGGTAGGTTTTCTGTAAGTTATATAGGTACAAAAGAATTTATTGAAGAATGCGTTAAAAAACATAAAGAATACTTGCGCCAGATAACAAGATTTGAATATTGTGTCTGGGACTTTATAGAAGGATATAAGTACACTGTAAGACTTTTTCTTAATGGTATAAGAAAATTTGGAGTTTCAGGTATCGGGCCTACTTATGAAGCTGCAAGACAACAAGCTGACGAGGATTTTCCATTTGAAGCAACAGTACCTATTACAGAAGAAGTCAAGGTTAAGATGAGTTTTAGGTTCACTCCAAAGTATCTTGAACAATTAAGAAGAGATAGACAACGTGATAAAGAGGCTGCTGCTTATAATAGGATTAAGTTAGAAGAATCAGTGTTTTAGATGGGATAAGGTGAAAAATGGCAGTACTTACAAAAAAACAAAAAAAGATCAAAGAATTGCTAGAGAAGATTGTAGATAATACTCTTACTGTAAAATTTACAGGCACTGGAGAAGATATTGAAGAACAGGTCAGGAAGTATGAGTTTGAGATGTCACAATACCTTGGCGCTTTTGCAATGCCTGAGTTTTATGGGAGTGAAAGTAAGTATACTGTAAAACTGTTTTATGAGAATGACCCTGAAAACGCTATATCTGGCACAGGAGATACTTATCAAGAAGCAAAACAGAAAGCTTACGAAGATTTCCCATTCGAGCTTACTGATAAAGTACAAGAACTAGTTGAAGCAGAGGTTAAAACAATGTTTAGTGATGAATTTATTGGTTTTTATACATCGATATCCAATATGCCAGCACAGAGGTTCTCTGATAGCACTTCATCATTAAAAGGAAATAGAAGATCCAAAATAAAAGCTAGGATAGATACAAGCCTTAATTTCCCATACTAAAAAAATGACAACACAAGAACAAGAAGACGCAATAAAAAGTATTGATGAAGCAATTATTTTGGCAGACAGTTTATGTAAATTGACATCCTTGATGTATGAGCATTATGTGATACGTGATGGTGGTTTTCATTCTAGACAAGATTGTGAAGAGACAGTTGCTATCTATGAAGATGCTATAGCTAAGCTTGCTGAAGCAACTAAATTAGATGAATTTGGAGATGATTATGAGATAAAATATAGTTATGAAGTGAAGCTTTATTTCGCTGGGAACAAAAGAGTTTACGGGATTGGTACAGGTGCTACATATGACGCTGCAAGATTGCAGGCAGAACAAAACTTCCCATGTGAAATTAGCAGAGGGGTCAGAGAAGATATAACCATCAGCGCAATCATTGATGGAGAACTCGCAAGAGGGATTAGGTATCTGGATGAGGTGTTCGAGCTTGTTGAAGTAGAAGAAGGTAATTCAAATGGCAATTAACGAGATTGTAGAAAGAACTGAAGACGAGAAAGATTTTATATTGTTTCAATCATTGATTAGTATTGCAACTGGTGTTGAAAAGGGTGATGTTCCTGAAGCAAAACAATTCCTTGAGAAAGCAGTTAAGTCAAAAAATACCATTGAATACATATTAGGTCAACTTACTTTAGCTGTTATACATCATAAAAAAGAAGATTATCAAAACCTGCTGACCAGAGCAGATAACGCTCTTGAAAAACTAGGCAACTGGCACCCTCACCATCATCTATATGGGTTTGCAAACTATTGTAAAGCTATAGGTTTAATAGGCACATTTGACTCTTCTATACCTACAAGGCAATGGATTACTGATTATCACCTTGCAAAGATCCAAGTCATGAAAAACGCAAGGTTTTATTTCCTTAAAACATTGATCAACCATAGGCCTGAACAAGATTTTTTCTACATACAATACTGCAACATCATCACTGACAACAGCATGGACCTAGTAAGCTGTTCAGTTGTAGCTAAAAAGGTCAGGTCGATGTTTAAAGAAAGGGTGTTTGATCATGATTTTAGCTCTAGGCAGGAATTTCATCAGGCTATAACTTATATTGATGACAATATCCGTGAATGGAGTGGTTCAAGTTTTGTGCCTGCTGAAGATGCTGAACCTGACAAAAAGAAATGGAATCCGCACCCAGTACCTTATGAAAGGCTGATAAAGATGAACATTTTCCTAAAAGGTATAGCTTATGCTGGAGATGGAGCTGTGCATATTGAAACCTATCGCGGTAAAGCAGAAATTGTCCAAAAAAGAGCGCAACAGTTTAAAGAATACATCGCAGAATTAACAGGTGAAGAAGATGCTATGGAGAAATACCATACTGGATCAAAGTATACAGTTGTAATCTTTTTCAGGGAAAACACAGATTCAGTAAGCAGAGGTGAAGGGCTTACCTATGATTCTGCGTACGCTGCAGCAGAAGAAGGTTTTCCTTACGAAAAAACAAGTTCAGTCATGGAACTTGCAAAAGTAGACATGTATTTCATACTACGTGAAGATATCGCTGATAAGTTGAGAGGTGAAACAAAAGAAAAAACCCCTATAGATGAACCTTGGTCTATTTTTGACGATGATGAGATGACTGATAGCTTATACCGTATGGTTTTTGGAGAATAAAAATGGTAAATGATCAAGCCACATTTAGAATAAATGAAGATGGTACAATATCAGATGTCCAAAAAACATCAGGCTTAGAGAAAAAGCTGGAAGATCAATATGCTGGGGAAAAGAGAGAAAGGTTTACTCAAGTGTACACTGGCAGCAGGGAATATGTTGAAGAACATGCTAGAACCTTTGAAAGACATGTATGCAAAGTAGCAAAATATCAGGATGCTATTGAGATGTATAAAAAAGAATACAAATATGTTGTTGAGCTTTGTTTTGCAGAAGAGCAATCACAAAAAAGCCATGGTGTAGGTGAAACCTATGAATCTGCACGTGCAGCTGCTGAGGAAAACTTCCCATATGAGGTAAACGCTGCTGTAAAAGAGGAAGTCAAGCTTATAATGGATTTTTATTTCCCAAAAACACTAAGAAACAAACTAAACCCAAAGAAGAAGAAAAAGAAACCTAGGAGATCTCGCAGAAGAAACAGAGAGGGTTCCAGGGGAATACCTATGGGAGATGGGGTTGAACTCGGAATGTTTTGAGGAGAACAAGATGGTAATAGACGGAAGCACAGCGGATTTTGATAAAGAACTTGAGGATTGGCTTTGGGATTATATCCTGGGTGTTCCTGAGTGGGATCTGGTTACAGGTGGTCCTGAATTTAGTGATGATGAAGAGGTACAAAGAGGTACTGAAGAAATCTTATCTTCAGATGCACTTTCAGATGATGAAGATGGTTCTGTGATAGAAGATAGTGACTATTTTGATCCAGTTGAGCTGATTAAAAAAGTAGTCTGTTCTGAAGATATAGAAACAAAAGACCCTGAATACTATGAAGATTATATAATTGACATTAAAAAAATAGAGTTCAGAAACAGGTTCCTGGACAGCCTTATAGGCAAACCTATAACTGTATCGTATGTAGGTAGAAAAGATTCTGTAGAAGCAAGAGTAAAAGCATACGAGGAAGAGCTTTGTAAGATAACTCGCGATCCACAAGCAGTAGGAAAATATAAACAAAAATATCTGTACAGGGTTGTGCTTTTTTTCAGAGGAGATAATAAGATTGCCAGCGAAGGGATTTCCAATGATTACAATTCTGCAAGAAAGATAGCAGAAGGCAGTTTTCCTTGTGAGCTGAGCAGCGCAGTAGAAGAAAGAGTAGTTGTTGCTATGTCATACAGGTTTGATTGGGACGCTATAGATATTTTTAAGGATAATGGGGCAGGATATCTGCTTGTGCAACTTGATGTTGAAAAATACCTAGCTCAATTAAAAAGTGAGAGTGGGAAATAAAAATGGATGCATATGCACAAAACTTTGTAAGTTCACTTGAATCAACCGTGTTTGGGTTAAGCGGTGAAGGAGATACAGGACTTATACTTATGGGTTTTAAAAGGTTTGCAGAGAAAGACCCAAATGCGATGATGGAAGCTCACGGTATATTTAATAGGGCTGCTGCCTCTGAAGACAATCTTGTTTCTATTCTTGGCAACTTAGGGGTTGCAGCTTACATGGACCATTCAGGTGGATATGATTTATTGCCTGATTACGCAGATGCAGCTATCAAACAGATGGGTGACCCTTTAGACTTTCCTATTTTATATGCAAGTGCATGTTATTTTAAGGCAGTAGCAGGCATAAGAGGCAAGTATAATGATTCAAAAGCATTAAAGCATTCAAGATTTTATTTGATCCAGGCAATATTGAATGATCCTAATGTAGATAATTACTATGAGTTATACTGTAAAACAGTGATAGCTTCAAAAGTACATGTACCTATAGAAGAAATAGATCATAGTGAGATAACTAAGAAAGTCAAGGACCTGTTTAGAGAAAATGTCTTTGAAGATGATGTCACTTACAAAGCACAGCTGAGAATAATCATAGGCAATATAGATGATTATATCACAGCTTGGGCACAGAAAGCATATAATCAGCATCAGGAAGAGACAATCAAAAAGATTCAGGGAAAAGAAACAAAAAACATCTCAGATGAAGACAAAGAGATAAGACTATGACTGAAAAAACCCAGAAAGGACTGATTGATCTTGTTTTGGAGAATCAGCAGTATGATCGTGTGGGAAGGAATGCGTTGAAGAAAGCTTCTGAGTATATAAAGGTAAAGAAAGGCATGGATGTTGATAGAACAGGGTTGTTGGAATTACTCAGGCGAGCAATAAGATCTAAAGAGCGTGAAGTTGCAGTCCGCGGCATACTTGGTTATGCTCAAATATGGGGACACCATACCAAAGCTGCAAATAAAGCTATAGAAGTTATGGAAGGCTGGTCAAAATGGCCTGAACTTTACGCAATTGCAAATTGTATAAAAGCAGAATCTATGTTTGAGAGGTATTTTCACGCAATAAGATTTCGTGAAGATGCAGATCCAGCATGGTTATTGCATGCAAAATTTTATTTTCTTAAAGCTGTCTTAAATGCTCCTGATAAATCTGTCCATTATAACAACTATTGTAGAGCAATCGCTGCTGCCAGAAGCAAAGTCCCAACTAATAATGAAGAATTGTTTCTTGCGGAATACAACAAGATCAGCAGAGTTGTTGCTGAGAAAGCGATGAGGTTATTCAACGAAAAGCTATTTAAGCAGTTTTTTGACAGAAAAACAGAATTCTTTGAAGCAATACAACAGATAGATGATGAACTTACAGAGTTATGTGACCTTGCTTATGATGCTGATCAAGAAGGTATACTCTATCAACTAGGTGTAAAACCTGAACCATGTTGTGGTAAACTAAATTTCCATGAATTAACTATGCTAAACCTGTTTTCAGAAGGATTCTTAAGTTATGAGATTGGAGAACCTGCTTATTTTTTGCATGAAGGCACTAAAGAAGAGCTTGAAAGTGCAGTCAGGAGGACTGAAAAGTTTGTTCAGGATTTTTTTCAAGACAGAGATGCAATCAGCAAATATAAGTTTTATTACGAGTATAATGTTAGTCTTTCATTCTCTGATGATCCTGGATCATTATCTCATGGCACTGGCTTTTCTTATGAGCAAGCATACCAACAAGCTGAACAAGGTTTCCCTTATGAACTCAGTTCTGCTGCAAACATTAAAAATACTGTAGAGATGGTATTCCACTTTGACAATAAAGCTATAGAACTTATGAGGAAAAACGCAATAAAATGACACAAACACAATCAATCGACGCAGTTGTAGATAGTTGTATTGATGAAGAGGGGAGAGAGGCGCTTAGACGTGGACATGAGCTTATGGGAAAACAACATGATGATGACAATGAGATATACAAGTTACTTGAACGAGCAAGTGAGTCTGAAGAGCTTGGAGTATCAGTATGGGGCTATACTCTTCATGCATACTATCGTAGCTATAACCCTCATCTGGCAGACAAAGCTCTTGAAAGAATGGGTGGTTGGTCAATTTACCCAGATGCGTATGCATTGGCATATTTTGTTAAAGCAAAACGCCTCATAGAGCCCATATTAAGTCCACCTAAAATTAAGGAATTGCTTGAAGCAAAAGATTTTCTTCTAAATGCGATAATAAATAACCCAGACAATATGGTCTTTTATCAGCATTACTGCCAAGCTGCAGCAGCTACTAGAACAAATATCAGGAGAAATGATGGATTGAATATGTTTGGCGCAATCTACAGACAAGTAAAAGGCCCAATAAGTCAAGAAACAGTTAAGCTGTTCGAGGAGCATATTTTTAAGAAAAATATTCGTGACAAAAAAAAGTTATACAAAGCATTGGAAAAGATTGACTCCTGTATTGCTGAGATGTGTCTGGATAGTTATCTGGGCATAATCAAACCATTTCCTGGATCACGCTATGATACAATAACTCTTGAAAGAATAAAGGTAAACCCACTTAAAAAAAGAAAACTAGACAAATTAAACACCTTAGCACTAGAGATAATGAATGATGAACACAGGGAAAGGCGGCATTTTAGATATGATGTTTTCTTTATTGGTTCCAGGGAATATATTGGTAAAAGTGCAGAAGCATATGATGGAAGGATCCAAGGAAGAGCTATTAATCTGAATCTTAGGGATATTCAAAGAAAAAAGCAGGAATATCATGTTATGCTTAATTTTAAGAATGATCAAGAAACTTGGGGAATGGGTGTTGGAAAAACCTATGAAAAAGCAAGGAATCAAGCTGAAAAGAATTTTCCATTTGAATTAAGTGATAAAATACAAGAAAAGGTTGCTGTGCATGTAATCTATAGGCTACCTCAACAGTTAATTAACATGTTAGCTTGGAGCAAGAAAGAAGAAGTAATCAAGGTTGTTCAAGAATGATAGCAGAAGAATTTAGGCAACAAGCAGAATCTATTGAAGTGATCATAGGTAGTTGTGCTGATATTGAAGGGAAAGAAGTACTTAAAGCTGGATTGGACCTTCTCAAGAAAAAAGGAACTAAAGAATTTGATGCTGATAAGGCAAGAGGGTTATTAGTAGAAGCATGTGTATCTGAAGATACTAGAACTTCAGTATGGGGGCATCTTCTTTATTCATATCTTGAAGGCTACAACACTTTTTTATTAGACAATGCTCTTGAGAAGATGCGTGGCTGGTCAATGGATCCATATGCGTATGCCATGGCTTATTATTTTAAAGCTATGAATGCAATTGGGGAATATAGGTGGGGCTTTAGAAAACAGAAGCATCTAAGCTTTCTAAAGTACATGCTAATTACGTCAATAATAAACCTTCCGGAGCCTTTATTTAACTATAGAGCTTACTGCCAGATTGTTGCAGCCACTAAAACCAATATATTCCCAAATAAAGCGTTCTATATATACAGACCAGAATACCCTACAAGTTCAATAGCTGAAGAAGCTACTATGATGTTTAAAGAGACTGTACTTAATAAAGGGTTTTATGACCATACGCAATTTCACAAAGCTATAGAAAATATTGATGATTACATCATTGGATTATATATTGCATCTTATTTAGGTATACCTATCAATCCAGACAATAGCCAAGAAGAATTTACAATTCAAGAACAACAGCGAGACCATCTTAACAACATGCTAAAAAGCGTGATTGTGGACGGTTCTCTAAGAAAAAAAGATGTCAATTACAATGTGTTCTTTGTTGGATCCAGAGATTTTGTTGAAGAAAGCATAACAGCATATGAAAAAAGGATGAATATGAAACTAATCATGGATGTATTTGTCCCAGGTGTAAATGATCTTGAAGACTTAGATGAAAACCTAAGCGCAATCAAAAAATATAAACAACGTTCTGAGTACCATGTCGTGCTTAGTTTTAGGGATGACCCAGGTACTTGGGTAAGAGGTATTGGAGATACCTATGAAGCAGCAAAAATGGATGCTGAAGATAATTTTCCTTTTGAGGCAGCTGGTAACTTACAGGAGATAGTTGCAGTGCGTGCAGTATACGCTTTGCCTCAATCAAGAATTAACATGTTAGGCTGGGCAAAAGATGAAGAAAGAATACAGGTTAATGAACAATGACGCAAAACTGGCAAGAACCATCAAGAGAAAAACGTGCAGCTTTGAATAAAGCACTTGAAGGTTTGTTAGGAAGGGATATTGGAGAGAGGGTTGAGTATCATTATGAAGGTACAAGACAGCAGGTTGAAAAAGTAATTGAAAACTATGAAGCTTTAATCATACAATTAAGTGAAGACAAGGATGCTATAGAAAAGTATAGGCAATTCTATGAATACAAGGTGACTCTTTCATTTGTAGATCAGCCAAAAACAGCATCAATGGGTGAAGCAAGAAATTACCAAACTGCTTACCAGAAAGCAGAACAAGGTTTCCCTTTCGAGATAAGCAAAGCTGTACAGGAAAGAGTTTATGTAAAGATGGCTTATGACCTGGAAAAAAAGGTCATTGAAAAGCTTAGAAAAAGAGTAGATTCATCTAAGCTGGTTATTGACTCAGATAAACCGCGGCCAACTGGCAGGATGGGGTTTGCTGTGATAGGTTAGAGATAAAATCACCACCCCCCAGTACTAATAAACCAAAACATTTATAAACAGTTCCTCGTTCTCTCGTCTATAAGGAAAG
>CAZJZJ010000030.1:7354-17750 GCA_964550525.1 uncultured Methanosarcinales archaeon | reverse complement strand
ATTCTCCTTATACTATATGCAAGAAATAAAGGTGCACCTTTAAGTATGAAAGATACTTTTTCCTTATCTAAAAGTCTGACTTCCATTTTCTATACCCGCCTACCTCGGCGACCTCCTTTTTTTCTACATCCGTCATGCGGAATTGGTGTAACATCCTCTATTACGCCGATCCTTAAACCCATCCTAGATAAAGCACGAACTGCTGCCTGCGCCCCTGGTCCTGGGTTGCTTGGTCCATTATGTCCGCCAGGTGCTCTGATTTTAACATGTATGCCTGTAATCCCTTTATCAATTGCAACACCTGCAGCCCTTTTAGCAGCTAGTAACGCAGCGGTAGGAGAAGATTCAAGCCTATCCTGTTTAACCACCATGCCACCTGAAGTACGTGTGATTGTTTCTGTACCAGTAATATCTGTAATATGAACAATTGTATTATTATAAGAAGCATAGATATGTGCAATACCCCATCTTAGAGGTCTTCTTTCACGTCTGAACTCTTTACGTGGAGCCTTCTTTACCATAGGTCTTTTTTCTTCTGCCATAAATCATCACTTTTTATCTTTTTCACCAGAATCTTTTTTAGCTTCTTTAGTTTCTTCCTTAGGTGCTTCTTTTTTCGGTTCTGGCTTCTTATCTTCAGTTTTCTTTGGTTTGTCTTTCCCTTTTTTCCCAGTTTTTTTGCCTTTCCTGCTCTTCCTCTTTTTATCAGCTTTATCTGCCTTCTCTGCCTTAACCTCTACAGGTTTAGGAGCTACTGGTTTTCTTTCAGAATGCTCAGGATCGCTTAAGCTTGAAGTAACCCTAAATTTAATAAGATCCTCTTCCTTTTTTGTGATTAGATAATTTGGAGAAGTAATCTTTTTATCACCTACAAAAATATGACCATGTGTAATAAACTGTCTTGCTTGTTTAACACTTCTAGCAAGCCCTTTCCTGAAAACAATGGTTTGCAACCTTCTTTCAAAAACATCTTTTAATTGTAAGCTTAGAATATCAACAAGTTGTGCTGAAGCAGGTAAAAGACCTAGATTTTGTAGTTTTGATAAAAGCAGCTTTTTTTCTTTCTCGGCCTGTGCTGTTTTAAGAGCTGTTAGTTTCTTAACCTGGCCAAAATATCCCTTAAGTTTAGAAGCTAATTTCCAAATCTCAGTTTTATTCTTAAAATGATAGGTCTTAATAAACTCTTTTTCTTCATCTATCCTGAACTTCTGCCAAGGATGGCTTGGTGTTGAATACTTTTTCCTTGTTTTTCTTGGATCTCCCATTTTTTACCACTTCTTTACTTTCCAGTCTTTGCGCCAGCCCTTCTCTTAACTCCAAGTGAGCCTTTACCTTTATTTCTTCTGAAATTTGATTTTGTTTTCTGACCTCTTACAGGTAGACCAAAAGCATGCCTCATACCCCTATATGATTTAATCTTCTTCATCATCTTAACATCAGTATCCTGTGTGAAATCAAGGTCAGATGTTAATATATGCTTATCCTCTCCAGTCTCAACGTCTTTTCTTCTGTTGAATAACCAAACTGGAACATCAAAACCTTCAGGATTAGAAACAACCCTATCTAACTTATTAACCTCTTCATCTGTAAGAACTCCTGCTTTTTTTCGCATATCTACTCCTGCAACCTTACACACCATATTAGCAAACATATAACTAACCCCTTTAATCTTTCTAAGAGCATGAAGAATTGGCTTATTTCCATCAACGTCTGTATTCGCTATTCTAACTATATATTTTACGTTCTTATCTTGTGGTCTGTTCTGTTTTGGATTATTTGGGTTATTTTGTTTATCCATGATTTATCCCCATTCATCTAATATTCATACAATACAGCCAGAATTCAGTTTATCTGAACCCTATAATCGCTCAAACGAACTCGGGCTGATTCGACTATGGAATAAGAGGTTATATATAAATGTTAAGGTTTTAGAGGGCGGTTAGTGGGATTTGAACCCACCCGTAGGGATCCACAGTCCCTTATGCTGCCAGGCTACATCATAACCGCCATAAACCTAAAAGATAAAGAAAGAGGTTTATAAATATTACTCAAATTACTTTCTTCTCAAGTTATTCACAACATAGGGCATTAAGAAGAATACCACAAACACAAGGCTGTTCATGAAAGGATTCTCAGGTACAGTCATGTTCAGGAAAAGAGCTATGTTCTTAGATACACCCACCATGATAAATATGTCTATGATTGCAATAACAGGGATGAAAAAGATTGCAAACACATGATGCTTCCTCTCCAGATGTTCAATATCATTAATCAAAAGGTCAAACATGAGACCAAAGATCAAGCCCATAGCTGCCATCACAAGAAATAACCCATAGCTGCTGAGTACAAGAAAGAAAGGGACCAGTACAATAGAAACAATAAAGTTGCATAAAGTAAGTACAAGCAGAACCATCCAATAGATTAAAAGATGCATGTTTTTAACAGTATCCTTTTTTACATCTTTTTTCTTTGCTTTAAGCGCACTAATCTTTTGTTTAAGTTCCTTTTTTCTTTTTTTAGCCATATTATTTCAACCCGATTAATTTAAAAAAGTAATAAACTAAGCCTTTAGACTCAGTCAAGTTCATATTCTGCTCAAACCTCTGGCCAATCAGCTCTGCTGCAAGTTTTTTAAAAGCAACAGACGCAGCTGAATGAGGATGACTGTAAACTACAGGATGTTTCATTGCTAAAGATTTTCTTACACTCTTGTCCTCAGGTATGACACCTAATATAGGTCTTTCAATCAACGCTTCTATGTTGCTTAAGCTAAGTTCATACCTATCCTTTGTAACCCTGTTAACCACTATCCCTAATACAGTTACCCCTCTCTCTTCTGCCATACTTACTGCCTTTAAGGCATCTGTTATTGAAGGAAGAGATGGATTAACAATTACAAGTGCCTCATCTATTGAATCCATGACTGCAATAGACTCCTCACCAAGCCCAGCTGCAGAATCTACAATCACCATCTCAGTTTTACCATACAATTGCTTTAACTTAAACTTAAGTTCATGCGGATCCATATTTTTCAGTTCTTCTAAAGCTATACTTGCAAGAACAACCTTAAGCCCAGAAGGATGCATATACATCGCTTCATTGATCTTCCTTCTGCCTTTAATTACATCATGCAATGTAACTGAAACTACTGGTGTACCAAGATGAACACCAATATTTGGGGTTGTAAGATTACCATCTACTACAACTACATCCCTCTTAAAATTGTTTAAAGCAGTTGCTATATTCAAAGCAGTGGTGGTCTTTCCAACACCGCCTTTACCTGAAATTATTCCAAGGAACTTAGTCATGCTAAAAACCTCCGGTTTTGCAAACCAGAAATCAGCAAAGCTGATTTCTCAGTGTTTTAATACCTCATTCAGATATTCTATAAACATACCTGCTTTTTCATAATATTCCTTAATTATGTCCATTGTTATTTCGATAACCTCTTCTTTATCACCTTCTGTAAGGAAAGAGGTCATTGTAACATGTCTCCTAAATTCATTGCTTCTAGTGTATTTTGCCCTAATTAGTTTCCTTAAATAAAGATAAAAATCAATGTTATTTATTATATTTTCGTCTTTTTTGTATAATTTCTGAAGTGCATCGCATTTTGACCAAGGCACAAGCGGTATTTCATCTACTTTTCCTTTATCCTTCATCTTTTCTAGCAAAGCAAGTATCATAAAATCATATGCGTTAATAAGTCTGTCAATTATGCTTCTTAGCACATCAACTGTACGTGTATATTTCAAACTTACATAGAGCAGATGATCTACTCTTTTTAGTTCATTTTTTGCTTTAAACAGATAAGATGTCATTTTTAGATACTATTGAATTAACCTGATGTATAAAATTCTTTGCTTTCGAAATGTATTTCTTAATCTCCTCTACAGTTATTGTTTTCATCCTATAATTACCAGTACATATTACAAATCTGTCTTTTCTCACAAACTCTACAGGGCTTGTTTTGTGCTGATGTAAGATCTCTTTTAGTTCATTGATTAATTTAACACTTTCTCTATCCAATTTATGCCGGTCTACAAGTTTAGCTCTGAACATGTTAAACATTGAATCAAAACTCTCTTGAAACAGAGGAATTCTCTTATACATACGTTCATAGTATAATAAAGAGCTCATAGCATTTGAAACAGATAAGAAAATATTGTTTAAGATAGCTAACAGAAGTTTAGCATCCTTTACCAAAGGATAAGTCACAGAAACCATATGGTCTGCTATCTTAATATTTCTGTCGGCCTTATGCCTACATTCTTGATATTTCTCCATACTTAATATAGTATAACGTAGAAGTTTTTAAAATTTGTGTTTATTTTTAGCAAAAAACAGAATTATTGCTTTAAATTCATAATAGCTTCAGCAAGATCGCCTTTAGCTTGTTCCAGGGCTTCTTTGGCTTTTTCTTGGTCTACACCAGCCTGTTCTGCCACTGTTTTAATGTCTTCTTCGCTAATTGTCACTTCAATCTGCTTCTCACGCTCGTGTTCCTGACCAACAATCTGATAGGTCTGCTGCCCCATCATGTTAACTTTGCTTACCTGTGGATCTGTTATGACTATATCTTTGTCAGGGCATTTGATTATAACTTCTGTCGCAGGTACCTCTATCTGTTTAATACCCATCTTTTTCATAGCCTGCTTCATCATCCGTGGATTCATACCTGGGAACATGTTTTCAACCTATCCAATTACCACCGTAAGCATGAAGAATTACCATAATTACAATTACAACAATACACAGAATAATAATATGACCTGGCTTAAACTCAATCTTACTCTTATACTCATCAAAATAACGTACTAATCCTCCCATTGAAGAAGGCATCTGTACTTTGTCTTTTGCCATTTTAACGGGATGGAATAGTTTATGGTATATAAAGGTTTTTGTTTTAAAAAAAAAGAAATATAGGGAAACAATAAGCCGTCTTCTGTTGGACTCCGTGATCGGACAGTCCATCTTAACATTCAACTAAGCGTCGTTTTGACTTGCACCAACTTAGGTCTCGCCGTTTCACCGTATCCTTAAGAGACGTCATTGGGTTAGCTCATCCCTGTCACCAGGAACTTCACCAAATCATCCCATTCTCAAGGCCGTTTCGTTTCTGAGCCGTTGCCCCAGATTACTCCAGCTCGCTTCCGCGAGTAGCACGACATGCATCTCTAACAATGCAAGGGTGGACGGACTTTCCTCAGCCCTGCTTTGAAACAAAGGCCGAAGTTAAGTAGTTTCCCTACCTAAAAAAGCAAGAAATGAGGGTTTATAAAGGTTGCTATCTACCAAACCCACTAACAAAAAACTTCTCCTTCCCTTGCATTACTTCATTAGAAAAAATCCTTTTGAACTTATACTTCTCAGCGAACACATCAAACTTGTCGTGCCTGGCTATTAAGAATACTTTGCCTTTCCTCTTCAAGACAAATTCAGCTTGATAAAACAATTCGTTATAGATTTTATCAATTGCTTTCTTTTCTGTAAATTTAGAGTAAGAAGGGGGATTGGAAACAATAAGGTCAACCCCTTTTTCGTCAGCCTTTGTATCTAGCCAATCAACATCGGCGCGTGAAAAGTATAGGAATTTATCAATGCCAGCAATCTTAGCGTTTTTATTGCTGGCTTGGACATATCTGAACTGGTTGTCGTAACCAACTAACTTACTGGTTGGCTTTTTAGCTTTATCCAACTTTTCAAAAAACTTATCAAAATCCTTATCAATCAATTTCTTAAAAGCAAACTTATCCTTTCTGAAATGATTCACAGAAAACTTAGAAGCAAACAAAGCAGCTTCTATAATAACAGTCCCAGAGCCGCAGAACGGATCAAGTACATTCTGTTTACCGTTAAACCCTGCCATTCTTAATAAAGAATAAGCAATGCTTCCTTTCAAAGCAGAAGGATGGTTAAATATTCTATAATCTCGCTTACTTAAATCAAAACCAGCAAAATCTACTCCTAAATAACAAGCATCCTCATTAATAAAAACATAGAATATAAGCCCTGGATTCTCTAGATTAACCTTTATCTTAAACTTCTCATAAATAACCTCACCAACCTTCTTCTCAACATCATGGCTGGAAAAAGAATGCGAACCAATACGAACACATTTAACCCTGAAACTATCCTTAAGCCACTCCTTTAACTTGATTTTATCTGTTCTTTTGATAATCTCATCTAAATCCTTAAACTTAAAACTGTCAAACAAGAACAAAACCTTAACAAAACTCTGCCCTAAGTAACAAAGTTTACATAAATCAAGCTTATTCTTAATATCAAAAACAACAACTTGAGAACCAACCTTGCCATTAGCCTTAATCAACTCTTTAACTTCTTTCTTAGAAACATCTTCACAGCCTTTATCACAAATTACAATGCCCTTCATTTTTTCTTTTTAGCTAATTCTTGTATAGAAGGGACATGATCAACAACTATTTTCTTCTTTTTAGCAAGTTCATCAATCTTAGGCACTTTATCCTCAATAATCTCTTCAGGTTCATCTATTTTTTCTTCTTCTTTTTCCTCTTCAATTTCTTCTTCAACAGGAATTTCTTCTTCAACAATAATTGGTTCAACTTTTACTTCACCAAAACCATTTTTATCTTCTTCTTTTTTCTCAATCTCTTCCTCTTCTTTTTCTTCACTTAATATTCTGGCGCAAGCTACTACTTTATCACTACTTGAAAGCCTCATTAATCTTACTCCCGAAGTATTACGGCCTATCACAGAAATACCTTTGACAGGTGTCCTGATAACAATTCCATGCTGACTAATCAACATAACTTCATCACCAGGCTCAACTGGTTTAATTGCAGCTACACAACCATTACGTTCATTAGTCTTAATATTGATCACACCAACTCCGCCCCTTCCTATTACCCTATAGTCACTTAAAGGAGTACGTTTCCCATAACCATTCTCTGTAACAGTCAACAAAGCCCTATCATCATAAGCTACAACCATATCTATTACAGCGTCACCTTTCTTAAGAGTAATACCTTTAACGCCTTTACTTGTTCTGCCAATAGCACGTGCATTTCTTTCATCAAACTTAATAGCAAGACCATTCTTAGTTGCCAGCATAATCTTTTGATTGCCATCAGTTAGGATAGCATTAACAAGACCATCACCTTCTTCCAAAGTGATTGCACGAATACCTCCTCTACGAGGCCTACTATACTCAACCAAAGAGGTTTTCTTGACTATACCTTTTTTAGTTGCCATAACCAGATAATGCTCTTGATCAAATTTCTTAACTGGGATAATTGTTGCAACTCTTTCATCTTTATCCAATTGCACTAGATTAACAATTGCTTTACCGCGTGCAGTCCTGCCTGCTTCAGGGATTTCATAAACCTTAATCCAATGTACTTGGCCTTTGTTAGTGAAAAGCAGTAAATAAGAATGCGTATTCGCAACAAAGATATCTTCAATAAAATCCTCTTCTTTTGTTGTCTGTGCGATAACTCCTTTACCACCACGCCTTTGCATTCTATACGTATTGATAGGCAGTCTTTTAACATAACCAGAATGTGTAACAGTAACAACCATATCCTCTTCTTTAATCATATCTTCGTACTGAATTATCCTATTATCCCCTGCAATAAATTCAGTTCTACGTTTATCTCCATACTTATCTTTCAAAGAAATCAATTCCTTCTTGATAATCTCAAGAACCTTTTTCTGGTCAGCAAGTATAGCTTTAAGCTCTTCAATCAATGCCAATAAATCTTTTCTTTCCTGCTTAAGTTTATCCTGTTCCAAAGAAGTCAGGCTTTGCAGTTTCATATCAAGTATAGCCTGAGCTTGTATCTCAGTCAACTTATACTTAGCAATAAGACCTTCTTTAGCTATCTTTGCAGATTTAGATTGTTTAATCAATTGCACTGCATTATCAATATCATTTAAAGCAATAACAAGCCCTTCAAGAATATGTGCACGCTGTTTAGCTTTATCCAGGTCGAACTGTGTCCTGCGTCTAATAACA
The DNA here is from genome assembly GCA_964550525.1 of uncultured Methanosarcinales archaeon. Classification (GTDB taxonomy): domain Archaea; phylum Nanobdellota; class Nanobdellia; order Woesearchaeales; family JANQNQ01; genus CAZJZJ01. Next base: position 9,754 of record CAZJZJ010000030.1, on the reverse strand, counting down.
TCAACCCTGTGATCAATGTAATATTGCAGTATCTGTTTAAGATTAAGCACTTTAGGCTGACCATCTACTAAAGCAAGCAGAATAACACTATAAGTTGTTTGTAGTCTTGTATGATTATAAAGCTGATTCAAAACAACATCAGGATTTTCATTCTTTTTAAGCTCAATAACAACCCTCATACCTTCTCTATCAGATTCATCCCTAAGATCAGATATACCTTTAATCTTTTTTTCTCTAACCAACTGTGCAATCTGTTGTATAAGCACAGCTTTGTTTACCATGTAAGGAATCTCTTTAACAATGATTTTCTGCCGATCTTTAACCTCTTCAGTATCTGTCCTTGCACGAATTGTTGCTCTGCCACGGCCAAAAAGATAAGCACTTGTAATACCACCTTTACCACAGATTAAACCTCCTGTAGGGAAATCAGGCCCTTGCACATAATTAATTAATTCTTTAATATCAATATCAGGATTATCAATAAGAGCAACTGTACCATCAATAATCTCACCAACATTATGCGGTGGGATATTGGTTGCCATACCCACAGCTATACCAGCAGAACCATTAATCAAAAGATTAGGTAATTTAGCTGGTAACACAATTGGCTCTTTCAAGCTGCCGTCAAAATTAGGCTTGAAATCTACTGTATTTTTTTTTATGTCAATAAGCAGTTCTTCAGCTATTTTAGCTAAACGAGCTTCTGTATAACGCATAGCAGCTGCTCTATCCCCATCTATAGAACCAAAATTACCCTGCCCATCTATCAAAGGATACCTTAAAGAAAAACCCTGCGCCATCCTAACAAGAGAATCATAAACAGCAGTATCACCATGCGGATGATATTTACCTAAAACCTCTCCAACAATTCTTGCAGATTTTTTGAAAGGCTTATTATGAAACATACCCATCTCATTCATTGCAAAAAGAATCCTTCTATGCACAGGCTTTAATCCATCCTTTACATCAGGCAAAGCCCTGCCAACAATAACAGACATAGCATAATCTAGATAAGACTTCTTCATCTCATCTTCAATGACTCGTGGAGCAATTTTTTCTTGAGAAATTGGTTCCTTTTTTGGCTGGTTTTCCATGCTCCTCGATAACAAAAATACCCTTACTATTTATAAGTCTTTTGGTTTAAAAACTGGCAGTACAGCCGCTAAAACGGCTGTTTTTGGGGGTTTCAGGATTTAAGAAAACTAAGGGAATAGGGCTTATAAAACACTATTTTTTCTTACGTAGAACCTTAAATGCCTTATCAATCATGTGCTGTTCCCAGCCATGTTTTAGAAGTTGTTGTTTAATCATTTCTTTTGGCACTTTATTATTAAGATGCTTCTTGATGTAATATATTAAATTTGAAGGCACTTTTTCATGTAGCTTTTTCTTTTTTGGTTTAGTTACCCTACCTAAACCAACCTCCTTAAACGCTTTCTTAATATTATGTTTTGACCAACCATTATCTAGAAGTTGTTGTGTGATTATACCCTTATCTAATTTCTTTTTAGCCATCTTCTTAAGATGATAAAGCAACTCAGGGTATTCCCCTTTTCTCTGCCTAGATTTAAGCTCTTTCTTTTCAAGTTCTGATAATCGCTTTCTTTCCTTCCTAGCTTCTGCCAAAGATTCTTTCTTTTCTATCCTTTCAATCTCTGATTTGGTTTTAAACAATCCAAGATTATCATGTAATGTCGTACGAACCTTTCTCTTTAATTCACGTTTTTTCTTTGCTTTGTCCTTTAATTTAGCCTTTTTCTTCTTTTCTTTTGCTATTCTCTCAAGACGCAATTGTTTTAATTTTCGTGCTTCTTCAAGCTTAGCTAATCTTTCTCTTTTTGCTTGCTGCCTTTTTTCTGCTTTCTCTATCCTTTTCTGCCTTTGGTGCTCTTTCTTTAACTCTTTCCTTCTCTGTGCCTTTAATCTTCTATCTTGCTTCCTTTGCCTTTTTTCTGCTTTCTCAATCTCCTTTTGTCTCCGCTTTTCTTCCCGCAACTCTTTCCTTCTCTTTGCCTTTAATCTTCTAGCTTGCTCTTTCTGTTCTTTGATTTCTTGTTTCTTTCTTTTCTCTTCAAGTTTCCTCTGTTCGTCTTTTTGTTTTTTCTTGATTCTTCTCTGTCTTATCTCCTCTTTCTGCAACTCTTTTCTTTTCAGTAGCTCAAGTTTTCTAGCTTGTTTTTGTTGTTTCCTGAGTTCTTTTTCCTGCCTCTCTTTCTTAAGCTTTCTCTGCTTTGCTTTTCGTTCTTTTTCTTTCTTAGCTCTAGCAAGCTCTTTTTCAAGTTCTTTTGCTCTCTGCAACTCTAACTTCCTAGCTTGCTTCTGTTGTTTCCTAAGTTCTTTTTCCAGCCTCTCTTTCTTAAGCTTTCTCTGCTTTGCTTTTCGTTCTTTTTCTTTCTTAGC
>CAZJZJ010000030.1:0-7254 GCA_964550525.1 uncultured Methanosarcinales archaeon | reverse complement strand
CTCTCTGCAACTCTAACTTCCTAGCTTGCTTCTGTTGTTTCCTAAGTTCTTTTTCTCGTCTTTCCTTCTCAAACTTTCTTTGTTTTGCTTTTCGTTCTTTTTCTTTCTTAGCTAGAATAAGCTCTTTCTCGATCTCTTTTCTTCTCTTTGCCTCTAGCCTTATTGCCTGCTCCTTCTTTTCTTTGATTTCGTTTTCTCGTCTTTCTTTTTCAAGCCTTCTCTGCTTTGCTTTTTGTTCTTTTTCTAAAGCCTTTTGCCTTTTTTCTTCCTCCTGTAACTCTTTTTTTCTTTTTGCCTCTAATTTTCTAGCCTGCGCTCTTTGTTCTTTGATTTCTTGTTCCTGCCTTTGTTTTTCTAGTCTTTCTTGTTTCTCTTTTTCTATCCTCTCTATCTGTTCCTGCCTTTGCTTTTCTTTCTCCAATTCTTTCCTCTTCTGTTCCTCTAATTTTCTGGCTTGTTCTCTTCTTTCTTTTTCAAGTTTCTTTTGTTTCTCTTTTCTTTTTTTCTTTAGAACCTTTTGCCTAGCAATCCTTTCTTTTTCTGATTTTGTTCTAAACATGCCAAGATTGTCGTGCAAGAATTTCTTTGTTGATCTCTTTAATTTTCTTCTCCTTCTTGCTCGCTCTTGCGCTTTTAATTTTCTTTCTTCTGCTTTTCTTTCTTTTTGTAATTGTCCAAGCCTAATTTTCCTTGCTTTTTCTAATGCTCTCAAACGGATTTTCTCTTTCCTTTCTTTCTCTTTCCTAAGTTTAGTAAGCTCTTTCTGCCTGATCCTCCTTGCTTTTTCCAATGCTTTAAGATTAGCTATCTTTTGTTTCTCAGCTTTTGTCTTAAACATGCCAAAGTAGTCGTGGAAGAATTTACGGGTTGCACGTTTTCGTGCAAGAACTCTTTGTCTTCTTTCATATACACTTTGTTCCTTTTCAAGCTGTCTTGCCCTAACCTTACGCGCTTTTTCAAGTACTTTAAGTCTTTTCTCTTTAAACCTACGCTGCTTCTCAGCTAACTTTTGTCTGGCTTTACGTGCCTTTTCAAGGGCTTTAAGCCTGGCTATCTCTTTAAGCTCAGCTTTTGTCTTAAACATACCAAAGTTATCATGTAAGAACTTACGGATTTCCCGTCTTATTTTTTGTTTAACTGCAAGAATTGCCTGCCTACGTTCAATGCGTTTAATTCTCTTCTCCTCAAGACGCATTGCTTTTTCCTGCCATCTTCTTTTCTCTTCCAACTGTTTCTGCCTAGCTTCACGAGCTTTAACTAAAGCCTGTAATCTAACTATTTTCTCTTTCTCAGATTTAGTTTTAAACATACCTAAATTATCATGGAAGAACTTCTTGGTTTTCCTTCTTCTTTCATTTTTTCTCTCTCTTCTTTCTTGTTTTATCTTTTCTTTTCTAAGCTGTCTTGCCCTAACTTTACGAGCTCTTTCAAGCGCTCTAAGCCTTTTCTTTTCTTGCTTTTTCTTCTTCCTATTCTCTTTTTTAATCTGCTTTGATCTGGCTTTCCTTGCTTTTTCTAAGGCTCTTAGATTAGCTATCTTTTGTTTCTCTGCCTTAGTCTTAAACATGCCAAAGTAGTCGTGGAAGAATTTACGGATTTCGCGCCTATACTTTCTTATTATCTTGATAATAATTACAATTAATAGAATAATCAAGATGATTAAGCTACCTATATAAAGTATCAACCACAGATCAAATTCTTCTTCTACTTCTGGTTCTTCAATAACTGGCTCTTCCTCTTCAATTACTTCTGGCTTCTCTTCAATTACTTCTTTTTCTTCTTCAATGATTTCCAGTTCAACTGGAACATATTTGCATGGTTGTGTTTCATTAGGTTTTCTAAATGTTGAATTACATTCTTCTGTATCTGTACATAATCTTACCTGTATTCCATCTTGTTGGCATACTTTCCATTCTGAACAATTCCATTTAGGTACACATGGAAGACCACCGCCACCAGCACCTGCAGACACGGCTTCTTCACTTGCACAAGCACCACAATCACCAGGACAACTTGAACAGGTCTCGCCATCACCAGAATCACAATTACTATTTCCGCAGTAATCTTCAGAAGAGTAAACTGAATACTGAGTTATGTTGAATTCTAAAATACCTGTTGATGTATCATAACTTATCCGATTACAAAGATCTTCTGGACATGCAACCCCATCCTTAAGTATTCTTGGATTATTGAATGTTAAGTTATATAGGTACAAGGTAGAGGACTTATTCAAGACAGGCAATGCAGTTGCATTAACTTCTATCCTATTCAGAGTGATATTAACATGTGTATTGAGATCTGCTCCCTCGCTTAGGTCAATGCTTTCAGTGACATTAATCTTACCATAAGTAGGCTCTTCAATAATCAAGTTGGTAAAGTTTGTAATAAGTACTTGGTTTAAGTTTGTAGTCTTAGTACCTGTATATTTAGTTGTATAAATAATCGAGATATTCCTTGCTCCACTAGTACCTGTATGGTTAGAAGCGTCTGAACAGTTTATTGCCCAACGATACCTACCTACAGCAATATTATTTACAGTAAAGTTTAACCAAGTATAAGCATCCGTAGTATTATCTGTCTGATTAACAGTATCATTTATGATCAAAGAACAATTTGCTAACCTTGCTCCTTCACTTACGTTATAGAGGAAGGTTATATTTCCATCATTATCTCCAGTATTGTTATTTGGAGACAATATAGTGATAATTGGTGCAAGAGAATCATTAACAATGAATGTAACATTAGTAGAGTTTGTAAGGTTTACTGTGTCATTTGCCCATAATTTTATTGTGTAAAGACCTATAGTTGTGTAGTTATATTCTTGAGTAAGATTAAATGCATGTGAATTCAAGGTTGAGTTATAAAGTAAAGTACCATTAGGGAAGCTTATGTTGTACAGAGATGAGCTAAGTAATACATTATCTCTTGCTGTCCAGTTCAACATGATTGTACCATAACCGCATTCAACTACTGTCGTGTTCTGCCATAGAACTACCTGCGGCGGTGTTAAATCAAGAATAATCGTTTTTATCTCAGTAGTATTAGAGAGATTTACAGTATCATTTACAGTTGCATTTAAGTAGTAGATTGCTTCACTCAGGTTACTTATATTCCAGAAGAACGATACATTTAAACCAGCGTTTGGCGAGAAATTAAAGGACTTATTGCTGATCACAAATTCTATGTATGTATCACCAGTTGTCTTGTTGGTGGAAAGATTATGTAGATAGGTTGTTATTGTATCTATTCCACTTCCATAATCAGAAGCAGTTATATTTGCTAATATGTAGTTTTGCGAATAACTTCCAACTGATGTTGTTGGCGAAGTGAAGTTTATTTCTGGGCGAATAGTATCATTAACACTGAAAGTAGTATTTGTAGAGTTAGTATTATTCATTGAATCGTTTGCCCATAAGTAGATAGTGAAAACTCCCAATACCGATAAGTTATCTTTTGAGCTTAGATTAAGTGTACCAGAACTTAAATTTGAAGCAAACAACGTGGTGCCGTTCGGATAGGTTATATTAAACAGAGAGTAATTAATTGAGTGGTTATCATAAACTGTCCAATTAATTTGGAGTAACTCATAGCCAAACTCTATTTGTGATGAATTTTTTACAATACTAACTCCAGGAGCAGTTGTATCATTTAGATTGAATGTATCAATAGTTGAATTAGTATTATTGGAAGAGTCGTTTGCCCACAGATTGATTGTATAAACTCCCAAGACAGAGAGGTTAGCAGTTGAACTCAAGTTTAATGTACCTGAACTTAGATTTGAACTAAACAACAAAGTACCGTCAGGATAGGTTACATTGAATACAGACACGTTAATAGAATGGTTATCAGTAGCTGTCCAATTAATCTGGATTGACTCATTACCATACTCAACTTTTGTTAAATTCTTACCAATAACAACCTGAGGTGCAATAGTATCATTTACACTGAAAGTAAGGCCAGTGGAGTTAGTATTATTTGAAGAGTCGTTTGCTAATAAGTTTACAGTATAAACACCTAACACAGATAGGTTCAATGTAGAGCTTAAGTTAATTGTACCTGAGCTTTGATCAGATGAGAACACTAAAGTACCGTCTGGATAAGTCACATTAAATGAAGTCAAGTTAATTGAATGATTATCTGTAGCTGTCCAGTTGATCAAGATTGTCTCATAGCCGTACTCTACCTCAGTTACATTCCTACTAATATTAACACTAGGAGCGATAGTATCGTTCACATCGAAGGTAGTGTTTGTATAATTAATGTTATTGGAAGTATCGTTTGCCCATAATCTAACAATATATTCTCCTAATGAAGATAGGTTATCTGTGGAACTTAGATTAATTGTACTTGAACTAGAGACTGAGCTATAGACCAAAGAGCCGCCTGGAGAGGTTACATTGAAGAGTGCTGTACTAATATTTACATTATCTACTGCTGTCCAGTTAAGGAAGATTGATTCGTAACCATACTCCACCTGTGTTACATTCTTATCAACAGTCACATTAGGGAAAACAGTATCATTTACACTGAATGTGGCGTTAGTATAATTGATATTATTGGAAGAGTCGTTTGCCCACAAATTAATAGTATAAACACCCAATATAGATAAGTTAGCAGGTGAACTTAGATTAACTGTACCTATAGTTGAGTTTGAAGTAAATAATAAAGAACCATTTGGATAAGTTATGTTGAATAAAGTAAAGTTAACCGCATAGCTGTCGTTAACACTCCAATTGATATAAATTGACTCTTCATTATATTCAACCTCTGTAACATTCTCAGCAATCACTACCTGAGGAGCAATTGTATCATTTACACTAAAGGTAATATTTGTAGAGTTAATATTATCTGACGAATCATTTGCCCACAGATTAATTGTATACACCCCTAATAAAGAGAGATTAGCTATAGAACTAACATTCAGTGTACCATTTACATTAGTTGATGTATAGAGTAAACTTCCATTTGGCAGGCTTAGATTAAGGGCCACATCACTTACTGCCAGAGGATCTGTTACTGTCCAATTGATTAAGATTGACTCATAGCTGTATTCAACCTGAGAAACATTTATACTAATATTTACTCCTGGATTAAATATATCAAATATCGTATAATCAAATAGCTGTGATGCATTATCATACAGATCACCACAGGATACATTTATCGTATAATTATCTGCTTCTGATTCAGCTGGTGTATCATATATTGTACCATTTGCCTCCACAATTGTGAATAGAGTGCTATTTGTGAAATAATACAGTGTATCTTGATCCATATCACTACAGTTGATGTTGTATTCAAAGGTTGAACTAGCATTGACTGTCTGATTGGCAAGTGTTTCATTGAATGTAGGCACAGTGTTGGCAACTTCAAACAAGAACATGTCTGTCTGGTTCCAGTTGTTTGAAGTGTCGTTAGCATAGAACAACCAGGCGATTACATTACCGCGAGTCATATTGATAGTCCTGTTCTCAACAGTTATGTTTGTTTTACCGCTTATGTCTACAGAAGTATTACGCCAATAATCACTATCGTTCCAGCTAAAGATATAGCTACTTAATTCAACATTATCCTGCCAAGTTACATTGAATAGTATATCCTCATTATATCTTACTGCAGTATTGTTAGTTAGGTTATCTGACCATGTTGGAGCAACTAGATCTGTCGTAGAGAGTACAAACAACTGTGAATTATTTTCAAAGGTGTCACCACAGCTAATGTTGATGGTGAAATTACCAGCTTCAGTGACATTATAATAGATAGTGCCATTAGTTGAAGTGATATTGAACAATGTTGAGTTATCAAAGTAAGTGGCTGTATCCACTGAATCAACATCACTACAGTTAATGTTGTATTCAAGTAAATCACCTATAACTATTGACTTATTAACTAAAGACTCATTGAAAGTTGGAGCAGTATTGCTAATATTCAATAACCATATCTCTGTCTGGTTCCAGTTATCTGAAGTATCATTTGCATAGAAAAGCCAAGCTACAACATTATTCTTAGATGAGTTGATTGTTCTGTTTTCAGAAATAGTAACATTGGTTGCACTAATGTCTGTAGAGAAGTTCTGCCAGTAACCACTATCATTCCAGCTGAAGATATAGTAATCAAGTTGTTTACCATCTTGCCAAGTAATATTGATTTGTACTGATTGAGTATACCCAGGCGTAGCATCATTAGTTATCTTACCTGTCCAGTTAGGTGCAAAGATGTCATTGATACCATAGAATATTAATTGCGATATATTGTCAAAAGTATCACCACAAGAGATATTTATAGTGTAATTGCCGCTTTCTGTTTCTGTTGGTGTATCATAAATTGTTCCGTTGGTTTCATTGATTACAAACAATGTACTGTTTGTGAAATAGTATAATGTATCCCCATCAACATCACTACAATTAATATTATACTCAAAGCCTGAACCGGCATTTACTGTTTGATTTAGCAAGGTTTCATTAAACGTTGGTGCGGTGTTTGCAACCTCAAACAAGAACATATCTGTTTGGTTCCAATTATTGGAGGTATCGTTTGCATAATACATCCAGGCTATGATATTACCTCGAACCATACTTACTGTTCTGTTTTCTGAAGTGATATTTGTTTTACCACTTATATCTGTTGAGAAGTTCTGCCAGGTCCCACTATCGTTCCAGCTGAAGATATAATAATCAAGCTGCTTAGCATCTGTCCAGGTTACATTGAACATAACTGTCTCATTTAATCTAGGCAAGGTGTCATTGGTGACATTATTTGACCAAGTTGGAGCAAACACATCGCTAATGTTATAAGTGAACAATTGTGAAATGTTATCAGTTCCATCTCCGCACGTAATGTTTATGGTATAATTACCAGATTCAGATTCTGTAGGTGTATCATAAATACTTCCATTAGCTGAAGTAATATCAAACAGTGTTGAATTATCAAAGTAGGTTAGTGTATCAATAGTATCAATATCACTACAGTTGATATTGTATTCAAGGCTTGAATTGGCATTTACACTCTGTGCAGTTAAGCTTTCATTGAAATACGGTGCACTATTGCTTATATTCAATGTCCAGATTTCAGTGGTGTTCCAATTCCCAGAACTGTCGTTTGCATAGTATGTCCAAGCTACAATCTTGCCTTTTGTCGCAGTAATTGTTCTGTTCTCTCTGATTACCCCATCTGTGCCACTTAAATCAACAGAGAAGTTTACCCAGCTGCCTGTATCATTCCAGCTGAATATGTAATAATCAAGCTGCTTAGCAT
>CAZJZJ010000029.1:0-18133 GCA_964550525.1 uncultured Methanosarcinales archaeon | reverse complement strand
AAGGGATTACTATGTCTTTTGTTTCTTGGAACATAATCTCATCAGTATCTACATCTTTTACAGTCATTACAACCCTTGTATCAACACTATAAATTCCTTCAAGCTGTGCTGGTATTGCTTCTAAAGGCCCCCCATTCTGGATAGCAGCGTGAGCAGTTGCATCTAAACTAGCATTATATTCTATTACAAGAGGAACATTAGCATAAACATCATTGATAACAGTTAATTGGTCAATATGTGAGTGGCAGTCTTGTTTCTTGCCTAGATATAAATCAAAAGGTCCAAGAGGATCAATTACTCCACCACAATCTCCTGGACTATCACAAGTACCCCATAACGTAGCATTAACCTCCCAAGGTATATAATCTTCTTTGTAGAAATAAATTCCATAGCCGTGTTGAGATTGTAGTTCTGTTGGGAATGTTAACTGTACACTATTATCTTCTCCAGTTGTCAGAACCTGGCCTTCCCATAAAGTGCCAGTAAGTTGGCTACAATCTTCGTCTCCACACACAAATCCGATTACGTTTACATCGTTTATAGGTTGGAAAAAATTACCATCTGGATTAAGAGGCTCACCTTCAGGTCCAACAACTGCATCAAGCATGTTGATGTCAACATATCTTGTAGCACTAACACTTAAAATCAATACTAATGAGACTAGTAATAGTATGGTAACCTTCTTAATCGCATCCATCATTAATATCCCCCCATTGATATAAAACTTATTTTAAACCTGAAAAAATGGATAATCAAAATCCGCCAAAGCCTCCTCCAAGACTTCCACCGCCAGATGCACCACTACCACCAGCTCCACCCATTTGAGTAGTAATTACTCTCTCTAAAACTACTACTACTGCATGTGCTTCTTTTTTTGCACGTAAATCAAATAATCGTTTTTGTAGTTCTGAAAGCGCAACCCCTATAGCAGGAACCTGGACAGTTGGGTTTGAATCGCTGACATCGTATCTCGGTTGTTCATTATTCTCTCTATTCCTAGTAAACAAATCTCTATCTTTTTTGATTGAGACACTATAGTCTTTACCATTGAAATAATTCCTAAGCCTGTCAACTAGTTTTCTTGTATGTTTTCCACTACGGCTACGATAGCTGCTATGGTATGTTCTAACAAGATATTTAATGAAATCATTCCAAGTAGCAACCTTTCCTTTCAGATAAGCTTTTTCTATAAGCTCCTTTTGTGCTTTAGCAACCTTGTCTTGTAATTCCTTACCAGATTCACCAAATTTGTAAACCGTAAACTCACCATTATAAAAATTTCTGTATTCATTCTGCATAATCTTTTGTGCGATTGTTAATTGTTCTAATTGCTGTTGGCCATATGCAAGTTCATACATCTCATTTAATCCTTCTGCAACTGTCTTGACTTCATCTTCTGTAGCTTTTCCTTTCTTGTATTTTTCAAGAAGCTCATTTGTAACTCCGTGTTTAACCAATGCAAACGAAAGTAGATCTACAAATGAGAAATCTTCTATACCTGTACCAACTGCGCTAACCTTTCCGCCATCATATGCTTTTCTTTTCTCAGCCCTATCATTGTATTCTCCTGCTGTGTATTCTTCAACATCAAAAGAATTATGGTCTCTAGTTATTTTGATAAAATGAGGTGCATTTACAGAAACTGTTCTTTTCTTCTTTCCTTTCTTGTTATACCTGGTCCTTTTTACTTTACCCATCTGCATATGGTACAATGTTTTTCCTACACCCAAACTTTCTAGTGCACTTACTTTAACACCAATATCTCTAGATAGTTTGCTTACTTGAGAAACCTCGTATGCCTGGCTAGCCATTTGTTCAATACCTATCCTTGTTTGAATCTTACCAATATCATAATCTACATCAATAGCTACTTTTTTCCTATCAAAAAGCATTTCAGTTGGGTGTTCATAAGAAAATGAATCGGAAGCGTGTTTTCTTGTTGGCCTGATCAATTCTGGTTCAGAGATTGGAGTTGGTTCTTTGGAAGTGTTTCCATTGTAATCTCCACTTTTACCAGGTGTTTTTGGTTGGTTATTGTTTCCATTATTATTATTATTATTTATTTGTTTAAGTATTGATTTATCAACATTCCCAATTTCTGTACTCTCTCCATATACTTGCCTTGCAACAGGGTTATTGTATTCAAGCTTATTGTCTCTTCTAAGCTTCTCAACTAAGCTTGAAGAACTAGGACTAAGGCCAACCCCCTGGCTATTTGCTTGATAATCTGCTTGTGTAAACGCTGGTCCTGACATAATATAATCACCCACTTATATATTTTAATCTGCAGTTACAATTTAACAAACTACTCTATCCGCCCCCTTAAGTATAAAAATTTTTGTGTATATAATATAGGGAGTAGAAGAATAGCTTATATATAAAGATTGTGGTTGTTACCATCTTGAAATAGAAACAAAAACAAAAAATGGGGCTGTGGGGACTTTCAAATCCTGAGGGATTTGTAGTCTCCCTCTGGGATATTTGAACCCCAATTTGCTGGTATCTTCATCAGAGCAAAAGTCTGACATACCAATACCTTTAATCATCGGCATATTGCCTCATTGCTCCAAAAACTGGAGCCAGCCGTTCTAGCCAGGTTATACTACAGCCCCGACAACTATAACTTAAAAAAGCAATCTATTTATAAATATTGCCTTACTACAATAGAAAAATGATAGAAATAGATGGTAGTTATGGAGAAGGAGGAGGAGAGCTAGTAAGAACAGCTTTAGCTCTATCAACAATAACACAGAAGCCCTTTAAAGTAAACAATATAAGGGCAGGCCGACCAAATCCAGGGCTGAAAGCTCAGCATCTTTATTGTATCAAAGCATTGAAGCAATTATGCAATGCACAGACAAACGAAGTAGATGTAGGCTCTACAGAACTGGAATACAATCCAGGGAAAATCCAAGGCAAAACAATAACAATCAATATAGGCACAGCAGGCTCAATAACTCTGTTACTACAATCAATTCTTATACCTTCTTTATTCTCAGACACAAAAGTAAGACTAAAGATAACAGGAGGTACAGATACTAAATGGAGTATGCCTTTTGACTATTTCAATGAACTATTAATTCCGCATATAAGAAAATACTGTGAGTCTGTTGAAGTAAAGCTAGAAAAAAGAGGCTATTATCCTAAAGGCAATGGTAAGGTTGATATTGTGATTAAACCAAAAAAGGAGAAAACTATTCGAGTAAACCTTATTGAACAAGGTAAGCTTATCCAGGTAAAAGGAGTATCTCATGCATCTTTAGACCTACAAAAAGCCAATGTTGCAGAACGCCAAGCTAAAGCAGCTAAACTTGGTTTGTCAAAATTAAATGTCCCAGTAAATATCAGATCAGAATACCAGGATACTTTGTCTACAGGTTCTGGCATCACACTCTGGGCAATCTTTTCAGAAGGAGAAGAGATAGACCTAAACAACCCTGTCCGGCTTGGTGCAGATATTTTAGGTGAACGTGGTAAAAGAGCAGAAAAGGTTGGCCAAGAAGCAGCTGAAAAATTAATCAAAGAGATAAATTCAACAGGTGCAGTAGATTCACACCTATGTGATAACCTTATCCCTTTAATGGCTTTATTCAATGGAAAAATAAAAACATCAGAAATTACAGAGCATACTAAAACAAATATTTGGATTACAGAGCAATTCCTGGATGTAACATTCAAGATAAGTGGAAACACAATAGAATCAGCTCATAACAAAAGCACTAAGCTTTTGAATAAATAATGCTTTTGTTATGCTTAGAGGAACTAAACAATTTAGAATGAGATCTTTTAGTTCCTCTATTGTAATTCTGCTAAATGCAGATCATTGTACAACATCATTATTTCAAGTTTTATTTTACTCTTCTCAGGGCATTTTTTCATCTTTTTGAATTTGTTGTTCACTTGTTTATACAGATGATTAGCAGCCTGAAAGTTTCTTTGGTCTATAGCAACCCTGCAATCCTCCATCAATTCTTTTAAACCTTTTTTCTTAGGTTTAACTGGCTTAGGCTTCTCAACCTTGATAGGTTCATGCTTAATCTCCTTTTCTTTAAGTTTTTTCTTTTTAAACTTAAGCTTTATTTTTTTCTTTTTCTCTTTCTTTTCTTTAACAGGTTTTACCTTGAGTTCTTCAACCTCAGGCTTAATCTCTTCCTCTATTGGCTCTTCAAATACAGGGGTTTTTAGCCTCTTCTTCTCAAGCTCTTCTAGTTCATCCTTACTCTTTTCAATCTGCTTTAGGTTTTCAAGATGTTCTGCTTCTTTCAAAGAAAGCCCTTCTTCTTTTTTCTCTAATTTATTTAGTTTAGATGCTAACTCTTTCTCCCTTTTTTCTAGCTGCTTTTCCTTTTTCTCTAATTCACTCTCTCTTAATCCAATATCTTTTGCGTTCTCTTTATGTTCCTTAGCTTTTTCTGAAATCTTCTTCTCTTTTTCATCCAATGACTCAATCTTTTTCTTATGATCTTTTTCGTATTGAGAAATATCACTCTCTCTTTGTACTAGCTCTTTTTCTTTCCTTTTAATATCAGAATGCCTTTTCTTAAGATGATCCTCATGCTTAGATAACATGGATTCACTATCAAGCCATTCCTTTTCTCTTTTTTCTAGATGAGCCTCTTTTTCTTTTAACTCATGTTCTTTAGATATAATGTCCTCTTCTTTTGTCTTTAACATATCCTCTTTTTTATCCAGCTCTTTGCTTTTCTTTTTACCTTCATCAAATATAGGTTTAAGATGCCTGTTCTCCTCATGAAGCTTTTTTATCTGGTCTTGCAGTTTTTTCTTATGTTTTTCCCATTTGTCGACTTCTTTCTCAGGTATTTTGTATATGATAACCTTTTCTTTTCCAGCTTTTACAACAGGCTCCCTGGAAATCTTCTCCTCTTCATCAGCTAATAACCTCTTTAAAGAAGGGTTCTGGTTGATGTACTCATTCATCTTAACTACAAAACCCTTTTTACTCTTTGCACTAGTAACCATGTCTGCGAACAGGTCGTCCTTGATTATGTACCTTACCCATTCAGCGAAATCATTCTTGTTTTTGTTCACATGCGACCTAAATGTCTTATTATCCATAGATCTGATTGCTACAACCAGGTCAACTACACTTTTTATAACAACACCATTATTCAACCAAAGATGGTCTTCAGGCTTAACCTCTCTGCTTTTCCTGCCTTTAATAAAATTAAGAGAAAACAGCTCTTTCCGCTTACTAAACCTTGGCGGAGGCGGTGGTTTACCTAGAACTTTATCTAGATCAACACCTTTTTTTACTTTTACTCCCATTATGTAGTCTGTTTAATTCTTCAGGTATATAAAACTTTGTTATTCTTATAAAATGGTACTTGTTTATAAAGGGATAAATGCGATAATTCAACTTAAGTGTCAATGCCAAGTCCTACTCACCTTTGCCTCGCTAAAAACTCTCTCGGCAAAGTCTCGCCTGGCCTGCCATTATTGGCTCGTTGCACTCACCAACAATGTCAATAATGGCACAGACGGCCTTGGCCTTGGCACAAATGACTAAAGTTTTACAGATAAATGCGAATATTTATATACCACTTCTAAATCTCTATTTACCCTTGGAGGTAATATTTATGTCAGATGAAAATCTTAAATGTTCGTCATGTAAAAACAATATAACCAATGATGCAGGTACTGCAGTATTCAATTGTCCGAGCTGTGGTAAATCAAAGATTATACGTTGCAAACACTGTAGAGAGATAGCTGCAAAGTATGAGTGTCCTGAATGCCACTTTGTAGGTCCAAACTAGGTGTAAAAATGGCAAACGTAATTGTAACCCTAAAAATCATGCCTGAAGGTCCTCAGGCTAACCTAACTGAAATAGAGGACGAAGTAAAGAAGAAAATTGCAGACTTCGCAGGCGAAGGAGAAACAAAGTCAGAAGTAGAACCAATTGCCTTCGGCCTGAAAAGCCTAAAAATATTGTTCGTAATGGATGAATCCAAAGGAGCAACAGACCCTCTAGAAGAACAAGTCAAAGAAGTAGAAGGCGTCCAAAGCGTAGAAGTCGTTGATGTTAGGAGGGCGATTGGTTGAAATAAGTTTTCTTATTTTTTTATAATTTGAATTAATTCTTTTATCCCAACCTCACTCCTTATCCCTTCTCTATCAAAGTGTGTCTCAGCAACAGAAAAACCTTTCTCTTTTATTCTGTCCATGATCACTTTCTTTTTAGGCAGACCACCAATCTTGTATTTCTTAGCAACCTTGCCTATATGATAGAAACCAACAACATCCAGCTTATATTCTCCACGAATTGTCTCAAAGAAATTATTCAAATCAATAAACGTATTCTTAGCAGCCATCTTATCAACCAGCTCACTATCCCATAGCTTGCCTGTCCATAAAGGACCAGCTACTAAAGCTTTTTCTCCGCAGATGCATTTACCAGAATCTTTGCTGCTTATAGAACGATGCAAACAATTTGGACAGAAATGCAGATACTTGTGTTTACTTAAAACATCTTCTTTCCCTTCAACAAAAAACACCCTCATATAATGATCTTTGAAATAAGAAAAAACAGGAACCAATGATTTCCCGTTATCAAGTCCAACCTTCTGCATATATCTTATCAAAATCCGCAACCCTGTCTCATGCATAAAACCATTCTTCAAAGGAACAGAATGATACTTACGTTTACAAGAATTAATATAAGTCCCAGCTAAAGCAGATGTATCTGTAGCAGTAACCGCTAAAACACCGCGCTTACTCAAACTATCAATAGCTGGTCCTAAAAACCTGACAGGCGGACCAAAAGGGTCAATATCAATATAATCAAAACTACCCTCAGCAAGTAATTCATTTGCATCCTTATTCTCAACTGTAGCTTTCAAAGAATTCAACTTAAGATTCTCTTTAATAATCTTAACAGCGCTTTCTTTCATGTCATTGAAAACAACCCCAGAAACATTATCCAGTTCTAAAAGAAAACGAATACCTCTAACACCGCTACCAGCTAAAGGCAAACAAACAGAAGCATCAGAAAGCCCAATACACTTTAATAGCAAAACAGAAATATCCCTATTACTCTTCATAACTGGATTATAGAATACAGGTAACTTTCTACATACCTTCTCTTCTTCAGCTACTTTAAGTTTAGCCTTTCCTTCTATTATTGTTTTGTACATAGAAAAAAGGGAAAAAAAAGAATATAAAAAACTTTAGATTATTGAGATCCAAGTATAACTTACATCTCTGTAATCGTCATTGCTTATACTGATTCTAGCAAGGTAGTCTCCTCTTGGAGCACTTTTTGGAATGTCTACAAAAACAAACTTACCTTGTATTTCTCCACCATCAATGTCAAAACCACCTGATTTTTGGTAAATGCCTAACATTGGCATATAGATTGTAATTTTAACATTTTCCAGGTCTTTAGTAACATCATTTCTTACATTAACATGCTCAAGAATTTCATCTGAATTATAGCTAGCTGTTCTTATCTTACCAAAATTCAGTGCACTTACTGTGCTTATAAGAAACATTGCCATAATTAAGCTTATAATTAGTTTCTTCATTTTAAAACCCCCTCATATCAATTATTACCATTGTAGAATACTCACTCCTATTTAAACTTTATGGTGTTCTACCCGAATATTTAGATAAATTTAAAAACCCTCTATTATTCTTAAAATAAAGCAAAATGGCAGAAATAAGATCAATTATATGCTCTGTACTAGGGCATGTGGACCATGGAAAATCAACTGTGCTTGATAATATTAGAAATAGCTCTATTGTAGCTACTGAGGCTGGTGCAATTACCCAGGCTATTGGTGCTTCAATTATCCCTCTTAAAGTTCTAAAAAAAATCTGTGGGCCTTTACTTGAAAGCCTTAAAATGCAATTTACAGTACCAGGCATATTAGCTATAGATACTCCAGGCCACGCTGCATTCACAAATCTAAGGAAACGTGGTGGTAATTTAGCAGACATAGGTATTCTAGTAGTAGATATCAATGAAGGGTTTAAACCGCAGACAGAAGAAGCAGTGGAGATCCTTAAAACATATAAAACTCCGTTCATAGTTGCAGCCAACAAAATAGACCTATTACCTGGTTGGCAGACTAAAAAAGACAACCTTCTTCTAAAAAGCATCTCTTTACAAAAACCAGAAGTTGTTCAAAAGATAGAGACAAAGATGTACGAGTTAGTAGGTAAACTTCATGAACTTGGTTTTGAAGCTGAACGTTTTGATAGGGTAACTGATTATACTAAACAGATTGCGATTGTGCCTGTAAGCGCAAAAACAGGCGAAGGTATACCAGAGCTATTGATGGTTTTAACTGGTCTGGCTCAAAAATTCTTAGAGCAATGCCTTAAATGTAATGTAAAAGGCCCGGCAATGGGTACAATACTTGAGGTTAAAGAAGAAAAAGGCCTTGGTACTACAGTTGATGCAATCATCTACGATGGAACATTAAAGGTTAATGATACAATAGTTATCGGTGGCCTAGATAAACCTGTAGTAACTAAGGTTAGGGCTTTGTTTGAACCAGCACCATTAGCAGAGATGCGTGATAAAAAAAGCAAATTTAAGTCTGTGAAAAAGGTTGTAGCTGCAACAGGTGTAAAGATCTCTGCACCTGAAATCCAAGAAGTGGTTGCAGGTATGCCATTGCGTTCAACCACTCAACAAAACCTAGAAAAAGTTAAACGTGAAATCCAGCTGGAAGTTGGAGAGGTTTTGATTGAGACAGACAAAGAAGGCATAATTATTAAAGCAGATTCTTTAGGCAGCCTTGAAGCTTTGATTGGTGTGCTTAAACAGAAATCTATTCCTATAAGAAGAGCTTCTATTGGTAACATTACTAAGAAAGATTTAATGGAAGCAGAATCTAATTTTGAGAAAGACCCGCTTAAGTCTGCTGTAATGGGTTTTAGTGTAGTAGATGATTCTGGAGCTAGCTCAAAAAACGTAAAAGTTCTCACAAATAATGTTATATATAAGCTTCTTGAAGATTTTGATAAATGGCAGGTCAAAGTAAAACAAAGAATGGAAGCTGCTGAGCTTGATAAGCTTACAAGGCCTTGTAAGATTGAAGTTATGAAAGGCTATGTTTTCAGGCAATCTAATCCTGCAGTTGTAGGTGTAGATGTTTTAGTAGGTGTCCTAAAAACAGGCACAGCCCTTATGAAGAAAGATGGTAAAGAGATAACAACTGTAAAAAGCATGCAGCATGAAAAAGAAAGCATCAATACTGCAGAAAAAGGCAAACAAGTTGCAGCTGCTTTGAATAAAGTAACTGTAGGCAGGCAGATCAATGAGGGAGATATTCTTTACTCTTCAATACCTGAACCAGAGTTTAGGGAGATGAAAAAATACAAAAAACACCTCAAACCAGATGAAATTGCTCTAATGAAAGAGATTGCTGAGATCAAACGTAAAGATAAAGATATGTGGGGATTTTAATCAGAACTGTTGAAAAAGGCCTACTTACCTTTGCTTCGCTAAAACACGCTCAGCAAAGTCTCGCCTGGCCTGCCATTATTGGCTACGCCAATAACGGCAATAATGGCACAGACGGCCTTTTCCAACATAACTGGGGATTTTAACCCAAACTTTTTTAAACACTACTTACTATAATCAATAAAAAAGAGGGTGTACATTGCTTTGGAAAAAAATCAAACCTAAATTAGTTCTACTTGTACAGCTTGCTTTATTGTACATGGGTCTGGCTGATGCGTTCAACTGGTCAAGCCAGGGTATGACTGTTTTCGGAAAATTCATTTCTTCTTTCTTAGTGCTTTACTTTTGGGACAAACTTGATATTGTGAAATTCATGTTTGGCACAGACCATGAATGGTTGGATAAGTTTACTCTAGCTGCATTCTACATACTTGTTATAGATACCTTTGTCCAGTTTTTTCAATCTTCTTACCTAAATCTTGCAGTTAAGCCAGTAGCAAAGATTTTTGTTGGGTTTAACATGGTTACTTTAAAGAACTTTTTTGCTTCAACATATCTTTGGCTGAATACCCCTTCTGCAGGACCAATAATCAGCACAGTTTCAATCTATATCGGTTCTTTCATGTTAATGCTTATAGCAATATATATCACGTTTAAAGTAAAGATTAATGAGAAAAGCATTATCCATAGTTTAATAAGCTTGTTTGATAGAAAAAACAGATTCTGGCGTAAAATAAAAGAAAAATACAGTCTTTTAAGGCTGCTTATTGTTATCATAGTACTTTTTGGTGTATGGCATTTCTTTTTCCAACTTGTAACACAATGGTTTGTTATAGCAGTAGATAACGCTTTATTGATTATGTCAGTGATTTGGTTATTGAGTCATTTCAAAGGGAGCAAAAACAGGGTGCTTGATTACTTCTCAAACATGGCTGATATGATACTATCTAAGATCATAGCTCTGTTTACCAATCCAAGGAAATTCCCAATGGGTATTAGTTTCCTTCTTATCTTTTATTACTTAAGTGATATGGGCACTTATTTTGTCAACTATATCTTAATGATGCCTAAAGAACCATACTATTTCTGTAAACTAGGTGATATCTGTTTTAAAGGAGATGTTATTTCTACACAACTGCACAAAAACATATTGCAGCTTTTTAGAAGCGAGACAATAACTACGATGTTAGATAAAATCTCTCTTATCTGGACTTACATCTTAAGTGATATAGGATTAGCAGTGATTATATTAGTGCCAACTGTAATCTCATTTTTTATTGTATTCAATGTTGCACTGAAAAGAGTAGCATCAAAGAAAGTTTATATCCTGCCTTTAGTGCTGTTCTTTATCTCAGCCTCTGTTTTTGTGATGGCGCCTTGGGTAAGCCAGAAAGCAATCATACCTTCTGCTATTGAATATTCAGAAGCAGTTGGAGTTTATGGTGTAGATTTTATTACACATAAAATTAGCACTATAGCCTTATTCCCAGTTATAGGTATATTCATTATCTCAGTTGCTTTAATCCTTTTATCATTGTTTGACCTTAAAGTTAAACTTAGTGAACATATTACAGTAATATTAAGTTTAGGCAGCCTTATTTTCATGGGCAACTATATTGTAAACTTTTTATGGTCAACCATTAATTATTTCTTTAATTCAGATTACGGTGCCTTAACAATATTCCTTGGCCAAAATGACTTTTTTATTGTGTTTGTTTTGGGTTTAATCTTCTTGCTTGATCTTGTTTTCTACATTGGAGTGTTTATTTTGTTTACCTATCACATATCTACCTATATAATTAATCACATTATAAGGAAACTTATAACAACCCCTACAATACTTCTTTGGACATTTATACTGTTGTTTGTGCCTGCTTTTATCATGCGAAATTTTAATCTATGGGCAATTGTGCATGCTACTATTGTTATTGTAATCTTTTTTATCTTCACTTACGTACTATACAAAAAAATCAAAGGCAAAGAACATAGAGATGATTATCTGCTTAGTGTAAATATAGCAATTGCAGGCTACCAGCTGTTGCTTATATTGGCTGTGCTTATATCAAAACAGTTCGGATATAATTTAGGAGTTTATAATTTCATTCAACCCTTTATTGTGTTTATGATTGCACTTTTCTCAGCCAAACTATTTAGGTTTAAAATCATGTTAAATGCTATTAGGCCAACAAAATCTACAGTTGCAATCCTTGCCGGTCTTACCTTTGGAATGTGGTTTTATTTTGTTAACGAGCCACAGGTAATGCTTTTCAATACAGGTGTAATTGTTTTTGTGCTGTTCACAATCATGACTGCAGTTGCAGAAGAGTTCATGTTTCGAGGCGTCCTATACAAGCTTGCAAGAAAAGGTTTTAATCATCTTCCTGCACTAGTGATTCAAGCACTTGTTTTTGCTTTCATCCATTTCATGGGTTTTGGTTATATCTATTCCCATTATTTAATTAATGGTTCTTTATTATTCACTACTGCATTTAGCAATAGCCTAGCCTATCTTGTTTCTTTATTTGTATTTGGACTAGTCGCAGGTGCACTTGTAGGCGAAAGAAGAGGTGTATGGAAAGGCAGTATAATATACGCAATAGCAATGCACGCGTTTGCGAATATTGTTAGATTTCTACTTTAAACTAAGGTTAAAATTTCCTATTTTAGAATAAACCAAACAACTTTGCTAAGAACAATAAGAATATAAGAACATATATCTTACCTTCGTATCTTGTGACTACTTTTGGGAAAGTTGAAACAAAGAATAGCAAGCTAGCAGCTAGCATAAATGGAATACCAATTGTAATCACGCTTTGTGATACAGTTATTTTAGAAAAAAGCCGTGGTATACTCATGACAACAAATGAGTTGAATATGTTTGAGCCAAGTGCATTACCTAAAGCAATCTCATAATTCTTTTTCAAAGCAGCAGTTATGCTTACAGTAAGCTCTGGCAGAGAAGTACCAATTGCAACTGCACTTAAAGCAAGTATAGAAGTATCCTTAAAACCCAGTATCTTTGTAAGTTCTATAACAGACCTAACTGTATACTCTGCTCCAAAGTAGATACCAATAGCACTTACAATTAAGATAGCTGGTATTTTCCAACTCATCTTTTCTTTCTTTTCAAGAGGCTTAACACTGTTCCTATGCATTGCCAGATAATACTCTACATATATTATATAGCCTATCAGCAGCACTACAGCTTCACCAAAACTAAAGACCCCATCCCATAATACAAGTGCAAGTGCAAAAGCAGAAGCAAGCAGCATAGGTAAATCTACAGTTACAATATCCCAATTTATCTTAAGCGATTTAGATATAATCGCAGCCACACCAACTACAAGTAAGATATTAGCAATATTAGAACCTATTACGTTACCAGCAATAAACTCAGTTGCACCTTTGAATACAGAGAAAATAGAGGTAGCAAGCTCTGGCAAGCTAGTCCCAATACTTGCAACTGTAATACCTACAATAAACTGAGGCATACCAAGGATCATCCCAAATTTCTCAGCATACTTTGTAAAATAGTCTGCAGACTTAATCAGAAGCGCTAAACTTGCAAGGAAAACAAAAATCCATACTTCTAGTGCCATAATATACCTCTCTTTTATCTAACCTTGTATCACTATATTTAAATACTTTGCCTTTTTTTTATAACTAATGAGAAAACTAAATATCTTGAATAAAAAACAAATCAAAAAGATACTTGATCTAATTAAACAGCAATGGGGCTGTACTGTTAAATTAGACTATACTTTTCTTCAAAGCCAGAAAGACAAGCTATATATTGTCTCTAAAGACATCTCAAAGATTGATTTCAGTAAAATAAGAGTAGATTCTGTCGGTATTTATTTTGGTGTAATGCAGCACAATGAGTTACGTCTTTCTTTAGAAGGCTCACAACTTATAGGGCCGTATGCAAAGAAGAATGTTCTTGAGTTAGATGAAAAACAAGCAAAACAATGGATGAAAGGCCAGGATATAGATTATCCAGGCAGCACAAAAGCTTTTCTAATCATCAAACACAACAAATACTACCTAGGTTGCGCCAAACACAAAAACGATAAATTGTTTAATCATGTGCCTAAAGCGAGGCGTTTACTTTATTAGTAGTTTATTGCACTAGTTACAGCAGATGAACGGTGTTCTTGTCTTTGTTGTTGTGGTTGAGGTTGTGACTTTAAGCCTAGATATTCTTGGTTTTCTGGTGTAATCATTTCTTTTTTTACATGAGGTAGGCAATGCACTCTTATATTAAATTGATACATTGCAAACCTTTGTTCCAATTTCTTTATAGCATATTTCAAAAGCTCTTCACATTTACCTATTTTTTCTTTATAATCCTTAATGCTCTCGTTTTCTTTTGAAGGTTCTGAAACTTTAAACAAATCCTTAAATAAATTAGTTATATGTCTAGCTTTTTTAAATCCGTCATACATTGGCTCAAAGTCTTCATTGCATACTTTTGGCCTTGGCTCAAACCCATACAAATTTAATGCATGTTGTTTATACTCTTTATACCTACAATGAAATCCTTTTATCATCTCTTCCATCTGATCTTCAAAATATCTAACTGCAGTAACATAATTATTAAAAGCAGTAATTACATAATCACCTAAACTCTGTATTTTTAGCCTCTTTGTAATATCTTTATCTTTTGATTTAGGAAAACGTCTTTCATATTCTTCTATCTTATCAAATAGTTTCTGAGGTTTAAGCATGTTATTTATATCTAGAATATGTCCGCACTCCTCTTGTAGGGTATGAAATGTCTCACTAAATACAAGATGATTCTGTTTCAGCTTAGCTTCCTGCTCCATCTCTGCTTGATTTTCATTCTCTTCTTCGTGTTCAATTTCTGCTTCTGCCATTCTTTCACCTCTTTATGCTTGAGAAGGATCATATATTATGTCAAAGATACTTCTTCCACCAGTAGGTGTCTTAACTAATCCCTTATCCAAAGCTCCAGGAGTACTGTTTATATCTTTGATTATAGTATAGTCATCGTCTTCTGTAGAGGGCCCTTTGTTAGGTATTTTGTCTACACCATCAGCAGGTCCATTAGGTTGTCTGTCTCTACTTTCTTCAACTCTATAATTAATACTTCTTGTTTGAAGTTGTGCTCCTGTGGTTGGAACTGCTACAGCTACTGTCTCTTCCTTAGGAATAAAATGTTGGACCAGTCTTGCCATTCTTTCTTTATCCCTTTCTCCACCTTTATCATACTGCTTT
The DNA here is from genome assembly GCA_964550525.1 of uncultured Methanosarcinales archaeon. Lineage (GTDB taxonomy): Archaea > Nanobdellota > Nanobdellia > Woesearchaeales > JANQNQ01 > CAZJZJ01. Next base: position 3,464 of record CAZJZJ010000029.1, on the reverse strand, counting down.
AGATGTTCATAAAATTCCATCAAATTATCTAATCCTTCTTGGTATACAGGCAAGATTACAGCCAGCTTATAGAAATTTGCATCATGTTTACCTACTAAGGTTACCACATGGAACCCGGGAAGGTCTTCTCTTGTAAGGGGGTTTTCTATACTGTATTGTTTAACCATTGCACCAAAACCTTCTTCATAACTTATTTCCCTTTCTCCTATTAGTCTCATAAAACCCTGAGTAAAACCATAATTACGGTTCATATATTTTAGAAACTCCTTGAATATGCTTGTCTCAAAATTGTGTGGCTCTTCTTCTTTATTCCCACCACTTGCCCTATAAAAGGCCATTACCTTAGAATCAACAACCCTTGATTCACCGTTCTTTACTGTAACTCTAGCAGGTATGATCTCAGAGGCATACCTCTCTAAAATACTTGAGTAGTTTAATCGTGCTTTTCTCTCACCGAAACTTCCTAAAACATCTCCTATGTTTATTCCTGCCATTATTCCGTCCTCTGATTTTATTCTTCTATCTAGTTTACTTGTTTTTTATTAGCTAAAACCTCTTTTTTATTGACCAGCTACTTGATAAGCCTCATTGAGAGGCATAGGGTTAGCAGTAACCAGTCCAATAACAGTGTCTTTTATTTTGTTTAACTTTGTTGAAACATCAGCTGCAGTATTGCTCAGTCTATCAAATGCCATTACTAGATACTCCATGTTTTTAGGTACTTCTTGTCCAAGAGCCGCATATGCGTTTCTGATATTGCATTCAATAAGTTGAGCTTCAATCTTACCAAAAACACCCTTACCTTCAATAATTCTAGCTTCAGAAGAAAGTATACCAACTAGGTTGTCATAGGTATCACCAGCATACCTGGGTTGGTTTTTCATGGTTTCTAAGTAGCAGTCTACTATATCAACTAATACTTCAGCATACCTCTCTTCATTATTAGAAATAGCTAATTCTACCATCTTTTTTGGATCAGCTTGACATCTTGCCATGTCTTCTTGTGTAAGATATCCCTTGTTTAAGAAAACAGCTTGTAATTGGTATGAAAGCGTGAATTCTCCACCATAAGGATTAACAAAATTACTAACACCAAACTCTGTCCTAGGTTGAACCTCTACGTGATAATCAGCATCTTTATCAAAAAGCGCAACAACCCCTAAATCATCTAGAGTTTGCTCTTGACTAGCTAATTCAGAAGCTTGCTGACTAGCCATTTCTCTAGTTGTAACCTCGAAATAATCTTCCAGTCCTCCGCGTATAATGATTTTTAAACTCATTAAAAGCACCCTTGGCCCCTTCAGAACCCGTTTTTAGAATTTTAGGTTGGTTCTTGAGGGCATCAGAAAATTAGTGTCACGATAACCCAAGCTGTCAGAATAGGTAGAAACATTCTCATTCCGTAATGTTTGTTACTTGGGTTCATTTTACAGTGATTAACCTAACTGATTTATATTACTGGGACAACTAATATATAAACTTTTTGGTTTTTTTATATAAATTATAAACTCCAAACCTTATCCCCAACATGGTGGATATTTTTAATAACCTTGCCTTTGTGCATTGCCATAAGTTCAGAACCAGAAAAAAGAGCCACACCAATAGCCAAAGGCTTGGAATGCTGCTCATCAACTATAACAACTACATCCCCAGAATTAACTCCTTCATCTATGGCCTTAATTCCAGGCCTCATTACATCCGCTCCAGAAACCATGAATTTAACAGCAGGCATATCTACCACAACTTTCTTCAAGAAATCCCTCTTCAAAATCAGTTTTAAACAAGGCACTAACTTTCCTTCATGACGAAAAAAAACAAGTTCGTCATTAACAAAAACAAGCTCATCTTCAACCTCAACCTTGGCTTTTTTATCTAAAAACTCAGATACTCCAAAATTCTCCATAATCTCAGCATTCAGCTCTTTAATCTCTTTTTTTCTAATCTGTTTTCTCATGGATAAAAACCTCCATCTTTTGAGAAGGATTCTTCATTAATTCCATCATCTCTCTGTTCAAATCAATCGCTGCTTTATTAGCTCTTATACCAAGAGTCCTGCCAGACAAAAACTCAGTCCTACGAATAACAATCTCTTCATCATCATTAAACTCAGGATTAACCTCGCATTCTACTTCTTCAATAAGATCATTAACCTTAATCTTAACAATAATCTTCCCCTTCAACCTCTTAATCTCTTCCAACCTAAAATCAGAATTAACTCCTATGATGCAATCTCCGTCGAGAGTTAACTCTTTATCCTTAGTAAACTCTAAAGTATTCCTTTGTGTACCAAGAATGTTCTTATGTCCGAAACAAATAAAAGAAATCATAATAAAAAAATTATTTTAGAATATCTTCAATAGGCTTTTTCTTGCCTTTAGCTTTAGCCTTTTTGGCTGGAGCTTGTTTAGCCATCTTTGTCAGGTCTACACCAAGATCCTTTAAAGCCTTAATATGCATCTGCATCAACTGCTCAACTATCTGAAGTATCTTCATCATCTCTTCTCTTTCTTTAGCTAGAGTAGCAAGAGAACCTTTATGAAAACCAATCTGTTCATCCTTTGAAACATTTTCTTGTTTAGCCATAAAATCACCTTAACATGAGTTACTACTGCTCATATATAAATGTTCTGGATTTCAATGATTTCAATAAAAATAATAATATACTCCAAAGTATTTCTAGTAAAATATGTTCACAGATACACTTAACTTGCTTAAACCAAAGCCAAGTGCAGAAGAGCTTTTAGACACTAACTTCAACATAGTTCTAATCCCAGCAACTCTATTCAAATGCGTGAAAAAAGGACGTGAATTCAGCTTGCTTATTGACCTGGTTGTAGGCCACGTAATTACAGACATAAATAAAGAAGAGCATATTCCAATCGTCGATATAACACATTTATCGGCAATACAACTAGAAATCTTGGATAAAGCACTTAAACTTATAACCTTTAATGCAGAGCTTCTTGCAAAAGAAACAAGCCATTCTTTAGTCAAGATAGAATCACTCCTAGATACCTTTACCAAAACTGGCTTTTTCACACAGAAAAACAGGTCTTTTGTTATCAACAAACACCTTAGGTTAATCTCTCATCCTGAGGACTTTGCTTTTTATGGGAAGCCTATAGCAGAGAAGATCACTTATAATGGAAAACTTAAGGCAATCATCCACACAGACGATATGAGAAAAAAACTAGGTATGTTCGTGGACATAAAAGAGATAAGCTATTGTTGGATTGTCGGGAAAGAAAGAGCATGAATCTCTGCCCTATTCCATTTTGCTCACTAAAAAACCGTTCGCAAAACTCCATCTGGCCATGCCATGAATGCCTTCGGCATCATGGCATCCATGGCACAGACGATCAGAGATTCATAGCTGCTCGGGAAAGAGAACCTTTAAATACCCCCTCGAAATCCCCTATTTAAATGAAGAAAATCATTCTTGATACAAATTTCCTGCTTATACC
>CAZJZJ010000028.1:0-18337 GCA_964550525.1 uncultured Methanosarcinales archaeon | reverse complement strand
TTCTGCAATAACTGCAGAAATCTCAGCACTAGCACCGCAAGGTATCCATGCAGTATCAGCGATTACAACTCTGCCTGTTTTTTTTACAGAATTGATGATTAGTTCTTTGTCTAAAGGAGCTAATGTCCTTGGATCTAGAATCTCAATATCAATACCTTGTTTTTCAAGCAGCTCTGCAGCTGCTAATGCTTCTTGTACCATTAAAGACATAGCAATGACAGTAACATCCTTACCTTGTTTAACAATCTTACCTTTACCTAAAGAAATCTCATAACTTTCTTCAGGCACTTCTCCTTCAAGATCGCGTAATTTTTTATGTTCAAAAAACATCACTGGGTTAGGGTCCTTGATTGCTGAAATCAACAGGCCTTTAGCATCATAGGGATTTGAAGGCATCACTACTTTTAAGCCAGGCGAATGCATAAAATAAGATTGCAAGCTTTGTGTGTGCTGGCAAGCTTCACCCCAACCCCTGCCAATAATCGACCTTACTACTATGGGTATTTCTCCGTTACCGCCTAACATATACTTCCACTTAGCAGCATGGTTAACTAACTGGTCCATTGCAAGCAGCAGGAAGTCAACTCTTTGGTGCACCATTATTGGTCTCATTCCAGCTAAAGCTGTACCTATAGCAACTCCAGTAAGAGCATTCTCTGCTAAAGGCATATCAAATATACGTTCTTTACCAAAATATTTAGCTAAGTCAAGTAAAGTACCAAAAACACCTCCAGCATCATCTACTCCTTCTCCAAAAATAAAAACAGAACTATCTTTTTCCATCATCTGTTTTTGAGCTTCTCTGATTGCATTATTATAAGTAAGTTTCCTCATGTGAATAGGTCCTCATATATATCTTCCTTAGCAGGGAAAGGTGATGTTTTCCCAAAAACAAACGCTTCTTCAACCTGCTGCTTTACTTTTTGTTTATATTCTTGGCTTGTTTTTTCAGTCAATATTTCTTTTTTCAACAAAAATCTTTCATAAGACTCCAATGGGCATCTTCTAATCCAATCTTGCAGCTCATCTTTAGGCCTAAACCCTTTCTCAGTATCATCTTCAGGTCCAACATGCCCTTTCCACCTATATGTACGTGCTTCTATAAAATAAGGTCCTTTACCTTCTTTTGCATGTTCAACAGCTTCCTTAGTAGCTTTGTAAACTGCTACAGCATTATTACCTTGTATCTTTTTCCAAGGGATACCATAAGGTTGAGCTCATTCTGCAATATTATCATGCGGTTTCCTGTTTGAGTCAGGTGAATTAACAGCATAAAAATTATTCTCGCATAAGAATATGATTGGTAGTTTTTTTAATGATGCGAAATTCAGGCTTTCATGCATTACACCTTCATCAGCAGCACCGTCACCAAAATATGCAAGTGCAACATTATTCTTTTTCTGCATCTTAAAAGCCAGAGCTGCACCGAGTGTAATAGGTATAGATCCAGATACAATCGCAGACGTGCCTTGGAAACCTACATCTAAGTCAACTAGATGCATAGAACCACCTTTACCTTTACTGCAACCTGTTTTCTTGCCATAAAGTTCAGCTGCAAGTTTTTTTAAGCAACCGCCTTTAGCTATATAATGTGCATGACCTCTATGGTTGCTAAAAGCAAGATCCTCTTTTTCTAGGCAAGCAGAAACACCTGCAGCTACTGCTTCCTGCCCAATACTTAAGTGTACAGGGCATTGCATCTCTTGCTCTTTACGATAAAGTTCAACTATCTTATCTTCAAATAATCTTGTTTTAAGAATATTCTTATACATCTCTAAAAGAATATCTTCAGAAATATCTTCTATATCCTCGTCTATAATAGGACATTCCATTTTTGTTTCAATTTTTAATCAAATAAAATTAACATGTTCTGGAGGGTTTTTTAAGTTCTTTAAGTAACGGTTGATTGGATCTAATCTGCAATTCTCTCTACAGTTGATTGTACCTTCTTCATGTAGTTTTTCTAATACTTGTTTTCTTTTCTCGCTTTTCCATATTTCAGAAAAAGTATTCTTGTAAAGATTGCCATAATAATAATCCTCTTTACCATAAAACAAGTTACATGGGATAATATTACCTTCAGCATCGATTAGCGCAAAGAAAGGTAGTCCATGACATTTTTCATAAGGCACTCTGCTGTTAAGTTTTTCCATTGTTTCTAATCTAAATATTACTTTAAAGCTTTCTGAGTTAAGTTCTTTCAATGGCTCTTGCAAACTTTTATACTTGTTATAATCAAGATCAAACTTATGTGAACTAAGTGGATGCTGTGAATATGGTTTAACAACAAGGTAATCAGCTCCAGCCTCTTTAACCTTTTTTGCTAGTAAGATAGTTTCATCTGCGTTTTCGTCAATCAACAAAGTCTGAGTACCAATCTTTACATTGTAATTGTTATTTCTCCTGATTTCAGCGCAATCTTTTATGTTTTGTAGTAATTTCTCAAAATCCTCTGGCCTAGTGCCATGTATTTTTGCATAAGTTTCAGGAGTGCCTGCATCTATACTAAACTTAATCCATGACAAGTGGGGCAGGCATTTCTCAACTAACTGCTTTGTAAAAGGTACGCCATTAGTAGTAATCGCTGTATCCATGCCATTCTTTCTAGCATGTTCAACAATTAAAGCGAAATCCTTATGCAACGTAGGCTCGCCTTCACCACCAAACATAACAGACTTAACTCCGTTCTTAGCCATATCTGTAAGCGCATTAAGCAGCATCTCTGTTTCAAGAAACTTACCTTTATAACCTGTAAACTCCAACGCACAAAATATACACCTATGATTACAAGCAGAAGTCGTACCTATCTCTATATACAACGGGTAAACATTATCTCCTTTATGCCAACCAGCCACCCTCTCAGGATGATAATTCATCTTATGGCTATCCAATCTAAGTTCTTCACCCAATAAAAGCACCCCAGCTAAGATGATTTTTTGGTTATTTATTAATTTTGTCCTTTGTTAGAACTACCCATCTCCTCAATAATCTTAGTAGTGGAATAGCCTTCAACTTCAGGAACTAGAACTATCTTGCCGTTGTTTTTCTCGACGATATTTTTTTCAATGAGCTCTTCTGGCTTATAATCTCCACCTTTAACATGTATGTCTGGCTTGATCGCTGCCAGTAATTTGCATGGGTCGTTTTCATTGAAAATAACAATGTAATCTACATACTTTAACTTAGACAGATTCTCAGCTCTGACCTGCTCATTATTGATCGGCCGCTTTTCACCTTTAAGCCGTTTAACAGAAGCATCACTGTTTAAGCCAATAACTAGGATATCTCCCATTTCTTTTGCTTGTTTTAAGTAAGTTGTATGTCCAAGATGGATAATATCAAAACAGCCATTGGTTGTTACTATTTTTTTACCTTGTTTCTTCAAACCATCAACAATCTTTACAAGTTCTGGTAGTGTTTTAATCTTGTTCATTTTTTATAATCCATTTTGCAGCTTCAAACAGGTTTTCTGCTTCATGATCAGGTTTAACATGTAGATCTTGTTTATGTTTTTTACCATGCCCTGTCAGCACAAAAACAGTTTTACAGCCTTTTTTATCTCCAAATTCAATATCATTAGGATGATCTCCAACCATGTAACTTTTCTCCAGATCAATATTAAACTCTTCCTTAGCTTGCTCTAAAAATTTACCGTTCGGCTTTCTGCAGTCACACTTATCATCAGGATGATGTGGGCAGCAGTAGGTTTTCTCTATCTTAATCCCGTTCTTAGCTAACTCTGAGACTAAATGGCCATTAAACTTCTCAAAATCTTCTTTTGTATAATAACCCCTGCCAATACCAGATTGGTTTGTTACAATAAAAAGTTTAAACCCTGACAACAGTTTAAGTCCTTCAACACTGCCTTCAATAAATTTAAAATCCTCTAGCTTATGTACATAACCAGGATCCTCATTTAAAACACCGTCTCGGTCCAAGAAAATAGCTTTATTCATTTTCTATGCTTTTTTTTAGCTCTGCTAAAGTGACTGGAGAAGTGCCAATCTTACCAACTACAATACCTGCAGCGTGGTTAGCCAGCATTGCAGCCTCTAACTTAGAAGCGCCTGCAGCTAGAGCCATTGTTAAAGTTGCAACAACTGTGTCTCCTGCACCTGTAACATCATACACCTCTCTAGCTTTTGTAGGGATATTTGTAACCTTGCCTGTTTTCTCAAACAAACTCATACCTTTTTCTCCACGTGTAATAAGAATATCTGTGTTCAGGTCACTAACAAGCTTCTTACCTACTTTAATAATTTCATCATCATTCTTCTCTTCCATACCTGCCATCTCACAAGCTTCTTTATTGTTTGGTGTAATCAAAGTTGCATTATTGTAATACTCGCTATGTTTAGGTTTAGGGTCAATAACCAGTACTTTATTGTTTTGTTTACATATATCAACAAGCACTTCCATGGTTTTCTTTGTAACAATACCTTTAGCATAATCAGAAACAACCACTCCATCAATCTTTTTTATGTTCTTTTTTACATAACTCAGAATTTTGTTTTCCATATTCAATTCAATATAATGTTTTTTCTCATAGTCAACCCTTAACAATTGCTGATTATGCCCCAGTATCCTGATCTTCTCTATAGTAGGCCTTTTTTTGTCTGTTATAATACCGTCTGTGGTTATCTTTCTTTTCTTTAACTCAGCAATAAGCTTGTTCTTTGAATTATCCTCACCAACTAAGCCAATAATGCTTGCTTTTCCATTAAGTGAAGATACATTATTTGCTACATTAGCAGCTCCGCCTGGCACATAATTCTCTTTAACTACTCTGACAATCTGTACAGGTGCTTCAGGAGAAATCCTGCAAACCTCTCCAAAGATATATTTGTCTAACATAATATCTCCAATAACAAGAATGCTTTTACCTTTTATTTTATTCAATAATGAAATTAACTTAGACATTATAACCACCCCTTATAATCAAAGATACCTTGTTTAACACTAAAACTAGCCTTAAACCCTAAAAACTCTTCAGCATTCTTTGGATCAGCTTGCGTATTATTCTGGTATACTTCTGTGTAAGGATTATCAAAATATTCTGGTTCGAAATTTGTACCTAAAACCTCATTCAAGGCAACAATCAACTCATTGAAAGAAGTAGCAACCCCTGTACCAACATTATAAATCCCTGACTTCTTTGCATCAATCGCTCTGATAGTTGCGTCAACCACATCCTTAACATAGATATGGTCTCTAACTTGTTCACCCATCTTGAATATCCTTGGTTGAATACCTTGTTTCATTCTTTTGCCAAGCTGGTAAATCATGCTTGCAGATTTACCTTTTGAGGCTTCTCTAGGACCAAACACATTAAAGTACCTTAACCCCACAATGTGCATCTTATCAAACAGCTGCATAGCAATCTTATCCATATCTAGTTTAGATTTTGCATAAGCATTAAGTGGCTCAGGCTCTTGCTCTTCTTTCATAGGCACAGGGCCATTGCCGTAAGTACCTGCAGAAGAAGCATAGATAAGCTTAGCATTGTTTCTCTTAGCAATCTCTATAATATTCTTGAACCCTTCTACATTCTGCCTAATCATCTCATTATCGTCTTCAAAAGTAGTATCTGTAATAGAAGCTTCATGGAAAATAATATCAAACTCTCCTTCAACATTGAAATCTCGAGAAACATCAGCTTCAATAAGTTTGCCTTTAAATTCCTTTATATTCTCTTTATTCCCTGAGCTAAAATCATCAACTATAGTGACCTCATATCCAAGCTTTTTAAGTTCAAGGCACAAATTAGATCCAATAAATCCAGCGCCCCCTGTGACCAAAACTTTCATTTATTTCACCTAAAACAATTCCTTTTCAACTAACTCACAGATAATATGTAAAATAGTAATATGCGCTTCTTGGATATTTGGTGTATGTTCAGAAGGAACAATAATGTCTACATCACAACCCTTCATCTTACCTCCGTTTTTACCACTTAACCCAATAGTTTTGACACCAATGTCTTTAGCCTTTTTCAATGCCTTGATTATGTTAGGAGAATTACCGCTTGTACTAATGGCAATCAAAACATCTCCTTTGCTTCCAAGCGCCTCAACCTGTCTTTCAAACACAGCATCAGACCCATAATCATTACCAACAGCAGTCAAGATTGAAGTATCTGTAGTTAAAGCAATAGCAGGCAAAGCCTTTCTTTCCATCATAAATCTACCTACAAATTCAGCTGCAATATGCTGAGATTGAGCAGCACTTCCTCCATTACCACACAGAAGAATCTTGTTCTTGTTTTTTAGGCATTTCTCAATGAGCTTTATAGCTAATTCTATCTCTTTAGAACATGTTTCAGCTGTATCCTGTATTGTTTTAATGTTCTTTTCAAAAGCCTGTTTTACCATGATATTTCACCATTTATAGTGTAAATTCGCAGTTTAGAACATATATAAAGTTTTTGTTTATTTATTCTGATACATTACCGCAATATTTATAAATATATGTATTCAGAGAACTCTAAACATGTCACATAATAAATCTTTACTGGGGGAACTTTGGGAGTTTATGAGGGTACGTAAGAAATGGTGGCTTCTGCCTATTGTTATTATGCTTGTATTAGTTGGCATACTCATTATATTTGGGCAGAGTTCAGCATTGTCACCTTTTATATACGCACTATTTTAGCTAGTAATCCCTTGTTGTCCTTTTCTTGGGACAAAAAGCGTTAATCTAGTCGATAAACTTTATATATATCTATCTAATTTAAGGTGTAACTTATATAAAAATATAAAAATGATTTTTGCTAAGAAATATCAAAACAACCCTGCATACATCTTTGGGGATTATGTGGGTTTTGAATTTTCATTATTTGTGTTTGCTTCAATAGTATACTACATCTTCTATAAAACACATCCATTTCCTTTCTCTTATGTTCCTTATATCGTATCTGTTTTAATTATAGCGATAGTACTAAGATTTTTTGTGAGGCGTAAAAAATAAGATGAGGGAGTTTATTTATTTTATAGGGGGATTTAAGAAAGGTTCTGGGGAATTTGCCCAGATTATAATAAACATTGTAAACTTTGTATTATTATTCTTTGTTTATTTCATAGGTATAGGTATGACCTCAGTAATCGCAAAATTATTTGGAAAACATTTCATTGATTTAAACCAGAAAAAAAAGAATTCAACCTGGATAGTTAGGCATCTGAAAAAACAGCCTATAAAAAACTACTATAGGCAATTTTAAATTTATCCGAGAGGCAAAAAATGTACATACTAGGACTGGCATGTTATTACCATGATGCATCCGCATGTCTTTTAAAAGATGGAAAAGTAATAGCAGCTTCAGAGGAAGAGCGCTTCACTAGAAAAAAACACGATATAGATTTCCCTGTAAATGCAATAAACTATTGTTTAAAAATAGCAGGCATCACAGCTAAACAGCTTGATTATATAGCTTTCTATGAAAAACCTTTGCTTAAGTTTGAACGTGTACTAAGCCAGCACCTGGAAATGTTTCCAAGGAGCTTTTATACTTTCTATAAAGCATTGCCTTCTTGGATCAACGAGAAACTTAGGATACCAAGGACACTTAAGAAAAAATTAGGCTACAAAGGGGATATATTATATGTAGAACATCATTTAGCCCATATAGCTAGTTCTTATTTAGTTAGCCCATTTAAAGAAGCAGCTTTTCTTACAATTGATGGGGTAGGGGAATGGGCCACTTCTACGTTTGGGTATGCTAAAGGGGATGATATAGAGATCATAAAAGAAATTCATTTCCCGCATTCAATCGGTCTGCTTTATAGTGCTGTCACTGCTCATCTTGGTTTTAGTGTAAATAATTCTGAGTATAAAGTTATGGGGCTTAGTCCTTACGGAGATATGACTAAGAAAAATCCTTTTTATCAAAAATTCAATAAAGTAGTAAAAATATATGAAGATGGAAGTTTTGAATTGGATATGAGTTATTTTGTATATCATTACAAAATGGCTATGCCTGGTCCAAAGTTTATCAAAGAGTTTGGTCCGATTAGAAAAAAGGACGGTCCTATGGAACAATGGCAAAAGGATATTGCAGCTGGGTTACAGATGATAACTGAAGAAGCAATTATGGCAATGCTTAATGTTTTGTATAAAGAAACTAAATGTAAAAACCTGTGTATTGCTGGTGGATGCGCTTTAAACAGTGTGGCTAATGGAAAAATATTAAGAAATACTCCTTTTAAAAATATATTCATTCAACCTTCAGCAGGTGACGGTGGTACAAGCTTTGGAGCAGCCTTTTATGCTTATAACACTATTCTTAATAAAAAAAGAAACTATGTTCTTACTATGCCTTATTTTGGTCCTGGCTATACAACAGATCAAATTAAAAATTTCCTTGATAAAAACAATATTAAATATTCTACGTTTAAAAACAGAAAAGAGCTGTTGAAAAAAACAGCCGAATTACTATTTAAAGATCATGTTATTGGCTGGTTTCAAGGCAGGATGGAATGGGGCCCAAGGGCACTTGGTTGTAGGAGCATCCTTGGCAGCGCTTGTAACCATAAGATGCAGGACATAATTAATCTTAAAGTTAAGAAAAGAGAAAAATTTAGGCCTTTTGCTCCTGTAGTCTGCGAAGATGATGCTTTAAAGTACTTTGACTGTGATAAACCAGTACCAATCCCAACAGACCATATGCTTATGGTTTACCCAATACGGAAATTTGCACAGAAACTCATACCGGCTGTTACACATGTAGACGGATCTGGAAGATTGCAAACAATAAGAAGAAAAGAAAACCCGCTTTATTATGACATAATTAAGGAATTTGGTAAACTATCAAAAGTGCCAATCTTGATTAATACTTCTTTTAATATAAGAGGAGAACCAATAGTATGTACATATTATGATGCATATAGATGCATGATGGGGACAGGTATTGATTATCTTGTTATGGATAAATTCTTAATAAAACGAGCAGATAACCCCCAGGATATGTGGGACAGTGAGGTTGATAAAAGAGATTAAGTATATTTCTCTATTTTATAAGACCTTTAACATGTTTAAAAACATCTTCAACAACTATCTCTTTCATGCACTTTTGATATTCAGAACTCCTTCTACTAAACCTACAATCAGGCACTTGACCTTTATGAACATTAATGCATGGGCTATATCTGCAAATCTTCCCCTTGTATATGCCTATATTCTTTTTGCCATACGGCCCGAACCTTTCGGGCAAATTAGGGCCAAAAAAACCTATAGTCTTTGTGCCCATGGCAGCAGCTGCATGCATAGGCCCTGTGTCATTACTCACAACAAGTGCACATTTCTCAAGCAGATAGAATGTTTGTTTCCATGGGAACAAACCAGCAGCATTAAAAGACTTATTTTTCATCATAGCCTGAATCTCATTAACCAATTTTCTTTCTTCTTTAGAACCAATAAAAACAATATCAACTTTATATTTATCCGAGATCTTATCAGCTAGTTTAGCAAACCTTTCTTTAGGCCACATCCTTGCTTTGCAAGATTCAGCAGCACCAGGTACCATACCAACAACTCTTTTTAATTTATTTTTCTTAAGAAAACTATCAACAGTTTTTTTATCCTGCGCACTAGTCTTTAATTTAACCAATTCCTTGAAACCTGCTTTAACACCCATTAACCTAACCAAATCAAAAAACGCTTCTGAACAATGCTTGTTATCTTCGTAAAAAGCAGTTTTATTGTACAACCAGGATCTTATTCCATGCGAAAAACCAACCCTTTGCTTGCCAATAAAAAACGCCATGATTGAAGAAATATTCAGATACTCCTCAAAATCAACCACTAGATCATATCTCTTGAAATACTTAATAAACAAACCTATAATTGGAAAAAATCCTAGCTTAGATACTATCACTCTATCAACCAAACCAGAACTTTCATAAACATCCTTGTTCCTAGATGTAGCAAGTACATCTACCTTTAGATTTAACTTTTCTTTAAGCGCTTTAACAGCTGGCAAGGTGCAAACAGTTTCACCTACCCCCCATAACTGGGTAAACAACACCCTCTTAGGCTTACTAATCTTCTTTTTCCTGGTAAACAAGCTCAGAACTAAACAAATTGGTGCACCTAGGTACTTGTCAAAGAACTTAATTAGCCAGACCATTTTTATTTTTTTATTTTCTTTTCAATCCTGTCTAATCTTTCAAGAATCTCTTTAAAATAAGGGTTTCTTTTAGCGTTTTCCATGCTTTCTACACGATAAAAACCTACCTTATCTTCAATGTAGCCAAACAACATCATTAGCAATACAACTATGATGTAAATAGGTATAATCCATCTAGTGATATAGATACTAATCCCATAGTCCTGGAACCTAGATAGCACTAAAAACAAGATCATTGCTGAATTAATCAAGGCAATCCACGACATTGTCCTTTGCATCCATAACTTCATATTAATCAAAGATTTCCTGGTTTTCCCAAATGTTTCGATTATAGGTTTCATTTTCTTTTGTTTTTTTTCAAAGCGATTGTTCTTACAATCTTCTCAACCCTGCATTCGTTACGTTTTACAACAACATAATTGTAATAACTTAACCCTGTTGCAAACATTAGACCCAATATTACAAGTAAATCCATAGTTCTAAGCACCTTTAACCTTGTAACTAAAGGATCTAGGAATTCTGGTGAGACTGACACAAAGATAAACACTACCCATAACACAGCCCAGAAAACAAACGTAGGTGTATTATACTCGTTTCTTTTGTAATATAGAAAACTAAAATAAATCATTACCAATCCAAACAGAGCCCCTAAAATCTGTATCCCTAATATCTCAGCCATATTGTTCACCTCAACCTAAAAATTTCCATTTGATTAATTTAAATACAATCTTAAAACCATCAACTATGGTTGTACCTTTATATCTATCTGAGTAGATTGTCTTAATAGGTATCTGTGTGTACTTCACATTATACTTACCTACATTAGCTATCATCTCAGACTCCATACTGTAATCCTGTGCATTCCACCTTATTTTCTTGTATGTTTTTGCTCTAAAAGCCCTATACCCTGATTGTGTGTCTTTAATACTAACCCCATATAGTAATCTTATGACTAAATTAATCCCCCAATTGCCAAACTTAAGTAGAAAAGGCATGTGCTTGTTTAACCTTCTAAATCCAAATACCATCTCTTTTCTATCTAGTGCTTTAACAAAGTGGGGTATCTCATCTGGGTCGTGTTGTGCATCTGCATCAAGTACAACAATCTTTTGAGCACCCTTACTTACTGCATAATCGCAGCCTGTTTTAAGTGCAGCACCCTTACCAAGGTTAATAATATGCTTTAAAACAACAACATTGTTCTTCTGGGCAATCTCATATGTTTTATCACATGACCCGTCATCAACAACAACCATATTTGGAGTATACTTTCTAATCTTTTTAACAACTTTACTAATCTCTTTCTCTTCGTTGTAAGCAGGTATTACAACCCAAACATCACTCATCTTCATTTTTTGATTTAAGTTCAAGTTCTTTTAATTTATCTTGAGTAGCTTCTTCACTGGTTTTCTTGTCAATTAATTTGATGATATGATAACCAAAAGGTGTTTCAACTACCTTGGAAATATTGCCTTTTTCCAATGCAAACGCTACATCTTCGAACTCTTTAACCATTACCCCTTGAGAGAACCAACCTAGATCTCCACCTTTTGTTCTAGTAGGCCCATAAGAGTATTCTGCTGCTAAAAACGCAAAATTCCTGTCTTTAGTTAAGTTTAGAATCATCTTTGCTTGTTCAAAAGCCTCTTTTTTATTTAGATCGCTCTTACAGTTTAAGCTTTCATTATGACAAATTAGTATATGTGCTGCTCTTATCTGCTCAGACTCTAAAAACTCTTCAATTACATTTGGTTCACTGCCTTCCCAATCAATTTTCCATACCCAAATATTCTCTCCAACAACGCTTTTCTGAAAACTAAACCGCTTGAAATATTTTGAACCATGTCCTCTAAGATAAAATAATCTAGTAAATGTACTGTCTGCAAGTTCAGGAGACATAAGCAATATAGCATAAGCATCTTTACCTTGCGGTACAAGTGTTACACCATAAGGTATGGTGTTTTGAGTATATTCCATTTTGTGTAAACCTGTTAGGTCAGGATAAACAAAAACCTTAGGATACATCTCACCCTGTGGGGATGGTATAGTTATTTCAAATGTATCTAAATCAATCTCAAGCCCTTGCCCGCATCTAAGCTTCTGCTGATCTTTCTCGTCTTTACTACAACCTTGTAGATCAGAACTGTATGAAGGCCAAGGTGCAATCCAACTGTTAACCTGATCATTGTTAGTAAGAGCTTTAACTTCATAGTATATGTTATCAGCTTCTTCAGCAGTATAATTAAATCTATTAATTATGTAATTGATTGCTTCATCTTTGTTTTTACTCTTGACAACAGTATAGATCTTTGCTTTTTCAAAATTCCAGCTGCCAAAATGTGCCCATACTCCGCTTTTCCTAATCATGTCCTGGCTAGTAATAAAATAATTTTCAGGAGGGTTATCGCAGTGAGAATATTCTACTATATTGTTACTCTGTTCTTCACTTAATCCCTTGCTTAATAATATCTTTTTTGCTTCATCTTTCTTTACAGTAAACATAGTGTAAAGTGTATCTATTGTTTCAACTTCATCATCCAATATTTTATTTAGTTCAGTATAAGCTCTTGTACCACCCTTTTCATGACCACTACAATCCAGCATTCTTAATATGCCTATTGCTTCTTCCTCATTCCCTGTTAAAAGTACATGACCTATCCAGTGAGCTTGGGGTGAACTTTGTGAAGTACCGTCAAAAGTAACAGGCCTATTGCCTATAGCCTTAAACCAATGCCCGAAATCCCACCAAGAGTTGATTATAGCATTATCAGCTGCTTCCCTATCTATCTTACTTAACGATTCATACCATGCGTCATTCATGCTTGGGATCTCATTTATTGCAGTTCCATAAGCAGATTTAATAGGCTGTGTTAAGATAAGACTGAATAACAATAATAAGGAGGTTGCAACTAAATACTTATTCAGTTTAAGCTCTTTAGAGCCCCATTTAAGTGCATACTTGTATATTATACCAATGGCAATTCCAAAAGCAACACCAAATGCAGGTACTAATAATAAAGAGAACCTAATACCTTTTATGCCTGCGTATATTGTTGATACAAACCAGACAACCAATAGGATAGCATACTTAACGTCAATCTTTCCTGTGAATTCATCCTTCTTTAAGAATGTTAACAGAATACCAAGTAAAGAAAGATAAAACATGAATCTCCTGCCTAAACTAATCTGGTTAATAACTCCAGCTAAAGAAGATACATTCTGCTCAGCTACAGTTGTAAATACATTGGGCCATACACTGCCTTGTACTCCGATGGTTTTCATTTGAGTAAAATCTAAAGGTCCTAGAATAGGCGCATAGAATGACCTGAAATTTGTAAATAAAGTGACAAAAGTGCCGCACACAACAAAAAACACAATTAAAACCAACAACGAATTTTTTATTGTAGCATTTTTTAACATATTTAATGGTTTCTTAATAAACCCCTTGTAATTGATAATAACATAATAAGCAAGATATATTCCCATAGCAGCTACTAGGAAATCAAAGATATACCACCACCCAATCCAAGTTTTATGGTATACTGCTGTAAGGAATCCAGTTAATGCAGCGAAAGGAATCTTCTTTTTAAGCTCCTTAGACTCAAATGCTATTAAGAAACACCAGGTGATAAGTAAAGGAAAAAATACATTATACGCATCTGTATCAGCAAACCCGCCTGCAGTTCTAGTTAAGAATGCAGGATGGACAGCCACCATTATAGAACCAAATAATCCACCAACATTTCCACCAATTTTTTTTGTAATAAAAAATGCCGGAATAATTGATAATGCAGAAATCAATATTGGTAGATAAAAAGCAAGCCCCATTAAGGTTAAATCTGGATTAAAAACTCTTAAAAATTTGTATAGGTAAGCTTCAAAATATGCATGCCACTGGGTAACATCTGCATCTCTTCCTCCAGGAGCGTACATATAGGTGTTATAAGGTACACCGTTTCTGATTTCATCACCTGGGTGGCCATGATCAACTATATTCTTAGCATGCCTCATCCAGAAGTAAGGGTCAATTGCCAGTAAATATGTAGTGCCATGTTCATCCTTTAATTTCGATTTAAAAAAATCAGAAGTTGCTTTAACCTGTTGATCAATCTGTGTTTTTTGTTCACTAAGCACTTGTTTAAACTGTGTTTCAATAAGCGCATTCTTATTCTCTGCTGGCAGATTAGGATATTGCTGGTTAATCTGTGCAGCGATCTGTGACTTTATTTGGGAATGCACTCCGTTTGTAGCCCAACTATCAGTTATAGGTAGCATAGCTGGCTGCATCCTTATATATATACATAGGAATAAAGGGATAATTAATAACAATAATGTCTTGTATTTAGCAAAAAAAGATCCTACCTCTTTCCAGTTTACAGAAATACCTTCTTCTTCGTCTTCAGAACCATGACTTGTTGTTTTTTCTTTATTACCTTTAAACCAACCTTTAAATGTATCTTTTATCTTACTAAAATCAATACTAATCTCTTCATCATCTTTCTTAACTTCTGTTTTAGGTTCTTCTTTAATCTCATGCTTAGCCTCTTGTTTCACTTCTTGTTTAGTAGTTTCAGGTTTTACTTCTTCTTTAGACTTTTCTTCGATCTTAGGTTCAGAAGCCTTTTCCTCTGCTTTAAACTCTTCTTTCTTCTTTTTAAACCAACTTTTGATCTTACTGAAATCTATAGTGATTTCTTCATCATGTTCTGTATCTTCTGACATATAATTACCACCCTTATCGACGTTATTTAACCAAGAAATATATGTGGCTTTATAAAGCTTACTAAACTTGGTTTATCTAATAAAAGCCTTAACACAAGCCTTATTGGCTTATCTCTACTGTAACTCTTTAAAATGTCTTTTATACCTTGTTTATTACATGCTTTGATTAGCCTATTATATTCTTTTTCTGAGAACTTGTTTAAGGTCTGCCTTATTTTAAGGTGTAGCCATAGGTCTTTTTTTAGGTTTTTTAAACTATCAACATAACTGTTTTTCTTAATTATACTATTGGCAAGTATTTTAGCAGCTCTTAGTCCTTGCACTAAACCTCCTCCTGTTGTAGCTTTAACATGTAAAGCAGCATCACCTACCAAATAAACACCTTTTACAGCAATTTTTTGTCTAGGATTATATACTGGTATTAACCCCACTTGTTTATCAATAACCTTCTTATAATCTATTTTTGGTTTAATCCTTTTAACAAAATTATCAAAATATCTCTTTGTATTGTTTATTGTAGCTAATCCCATTCTGGCAACGCTCTCTGATTCTGGTACTATCCACGCAAAAAACCCAGGAGCAATCTTACCAAAATAAGTCTCATAGGTCTGTTTGTCAAACTTTCCTTTAACTCTCGCCTGCATACCTGTATAAAATCTTCTAATACCAAAAATACCTACAGACTTAGCAACAGGAGACAATGGTCCATCAGCACCAATGATTATAGGCGTTCTTTTACTCTTTTTTTTTTCAAATAAAATCTTATCTTTGCTTAATCCTTTGAATTTAGCTCCTAGATTGATCCTTGCACCTGCACTTTTTGCAAGTTTCGCAATATGCTGGTCAAACCTTGTTCTATCTATAACAATTTCTTCACTATCAATCTCTAAACAGCTGTTGTCTGGAGAAAAAACCCTGATTTTGTTTGTTTTGTTAACAATAAACTCTTTTTTCAACTCAATGAGTTTGTTTATTTCTTTTGTTACAACCCCAGTACATTGAATAGGCTTACCTATCTCTTTGTGTTCTTCATAGATATGGACTTTAAACCCAGCTTTAGCTAACAAATAACCGCAATAACACCCTACAGGTCCAGCCCCTATGATTGATATCATGAACATAAAAATAGATTAATCTTATTTAATTACTTTCTTTTTTTAGAAAGTCCATATGATTTTATCCTAGCTTTTCTTTCAGCTCTTCTTTTCTCTCTTTCAGCAGCATGTTTGTCTTTGAATGAAACCTTAAATAGGGTTCTTTTCTTCTTTTTTTGTTTCTTTCCTTTTTTTGTTTCTTTCCTTTTTTTCCTCTTTTCTTTACCTCTATTCAGGATATTCTTTATGTTTTTAAACAAGAACTTCACTACCCAATTCAATAATCCAATAGCAGCAACAACTAAAACAAGATAAAACCCGTACTTAAGAAACTTTTTTCCATAACCAGCTACAATATTAATATTTGAACTACTAAAACCCGCAGCACCTTCATTGTAGACCTTAATTATCTTAGAATATGCTTGATCACCGGCTTTTAACTGTATCCTAAGAGGAAGGCTTTGTTGAGTAAAATTTACTGGTTTCTTGATATTGAACTTGATTTCTCCAATTTTGTTTGGTTTAACATTAATATTGTATTCTTTTAATTTAATCCAGTTGGGTGCATCATAAAATATCCTGTATTTGTTCTCAATTATCCCAGTATTCTTAATCCTAATAGCATAATGTTCTTTACCTTGTTTAAGAAATAGGTTTTTATCAATGAACTCAATAGCCATACATTGTTTTTTTGGTGAAACCTTTAGATTAAGTTCTTTAGTTAGCTCAAATTCGCTATCATTGATTGATTTAGCAGAGATCTTAGCCTCGTAATTGCCTTCAACATTACAAGCAGGCTTAGCAATTATGTCTGCGCTACTCTCAGAATTAGGCTCTATTGTCATCAAATCCGTCCAGCCAAGGGAAAGCCATTCAGGTCCTTCTATACTTAGTACCATCTGTAAGGAATCATTGTTATAGTTTACTATGGATACACTGTATTTAGCAGGATCGCATGCACACATTGCAGCATCTTCTTCAGATAACCTTATTGAGACTTCATCTTGACTTATATCAGCTAATACAAGAGTAGAACAAATCATGAGGAATAATACCAATATATAACCTATCTTTCTCATTTAAACACCTTTATTCATATCTCTACAACTGAGAGCAGTTGATTAAAAAAGAATAAGAAAAAAGAAAATAAAAAATTTTCGCTTAGTAGTAAGTTTGTCCACTATCTCCTTCTACGTCTTCATCGCCTTTAAGTCTGTTAAAGCCGATTATTAGACCAAGGATAACAAGCAAGACAACTAAAACAACTAGGCCAATTTCTAGAGCTTTCTTAACTTTGCCCCAACCGCTTGCAGCAGCTCCGCCAGCAACATTAGCCTTTAGAGGTACTTCCTTAAGAACTACTCCTTCAGACTTAACGCTAACTGAGAACATCTTTTCTCCACTAGCTCCTGCTTTAGCTGAAACATATAGGTAAACAGCTTTAGATTCGCCTGCTTTTAGGTTTACTACATTAGATGGACTGATTTTCATTTCTGCCCAGTCACCTGCGTTAGCACTGATTGTATATGTTTTATCAGTACCACCTGCATTGCTTAGGGTTAATGCATAAAGTGCACCACTACCAGCAGCAATATCCTGTGATTCAGGACCTACAGAGATAATTGTTTTTTCTGCAGTAGGCATAGCAGCTTCGCATGCTTCATCTGGCAAAATTGTAATTGAATCAGTTTTTGAAACTTTCTTGTCTCCGTCATGGAACTCTACATCAATTCTTACTGTATAGTCACCAGCTTCAGCACAAGAAGGTATTCTTAGGAAAAGCTCTTCACTTGTCTTGGTTTTCTCTTCATCAATTGTCTCAATGAAATCTGAATCAGAGACACTTGGACCAAGCTCTGGAATGCTTACAGTAACCTTAACACCATCTTGATCTCTATCACCAGTGTTCTTTACTCTAACTGTAGAAAGTAGAGCTCTTCCAGCCTTAACAATTCCGTCTGGACTGAAAACAACATCTTTGATTATAAGAGCGTGTTTGTCTGTATCTACTCTTAGTTTGTATTCTGCAGTGTTTGCTACTCCATTTCTGTCTTCAACTCTTAATCTTAATGTGTAGAAATCTCTAGGTTCCATTCTGTCTGGTAATGAAAGTGTTAACCTTTTAACATAGGTTACATCTTTTCTCATGTCGAATGCGCTTGAGATGTCTTCAATAAGATCATCATGGTCATAACCTCTCATAGCAGCTTCAATAGAAACATCTTCATGATTTCCGTCAGTTGCTTTAAGAGTAACCTTTACTTGGATCTCGTCTCCTCTTGTAAGACTAAGATCAGTTATTGCATCGTTTGTCAAATCGGTACCGTCAACCTCTACTTCTATAAATGTTACTGCATCTGTTCCTAAAGCTATAGGATCATCAACAGCAGCTGATACCATG
>CAZJZJ010000027.1:0-18441 GCA_964550525.1 uncultured Methanosarcinales archaeon | reverse complement strand
GCGGTTACTTGTGCAACTCTATTGGTGGTTTAGGAGATTGCAGTCCTGGACAAACCTATTGTTGGGCTGGAGACTTAGCAGTAACACCTATAGCAAACCACTCTTGCTGTGGAGATGATCAAGGTGAAACATGGATATACTCGACAAACACAAATATCCAGGAACTATTCATAGACGCATCATGTTATAACGCGCTTTGGCATGATATCTCAGAAAACAATCTGATGTATTATAACGTATTTTCGTTTGAAGAAGATGAAGACTAAAAACAAAAAATCACAAGTAGCACAAATATTTTTGTATGTAATAGCTATATCTTTCATTACTTTATTCATCATATTAGGCTATAATGCGCTTACTGGATTCAGAGCAAAAGAAAGAGGTACCAAGATCACTATAGTAAAAGAGCAGCTTAAAACAAGTATAGAGACTCTTGCACATAGGTTTGGCTCTGTCGACGATGAAAATCTAGACTTGCCTGATGATACTGAAGAGATCTGTTTTTTAGACCTAAGCAGGAAAGATGATATTTTAAGAAGCCTTATTGTAAAGAAATACCCCCTTATTAGAGATTCTGTACAGACTAATGCGAAAAACAACTTTTTCATAATTGAAGAAGGCAGAGTAACTGAATCTGATTATGTAGGTGATATCTGCTTAGATCATCCACCTTATTCACTTTGTTTAAAACCTAAGAAAGGAGTTAAGGCTAAGGTGCTGCTTGAAGGCAGAGGCTCTTGTACAACTATACTTGAGGATGGTGTTATTTGTAAAAGGATAGAGATGGATTTTAATAACAGAGTAAAAAAGGATTTCAGACTGTTATCTGTAGACGGTAAACTTGAGATAAAGATTCCAGCAGCTACAAGAGCAGATAAAAGGATTGATAGCATCTGTATAAGGCCTTCTAGTGAAAAAGCGCCTGCTGCCAGGGTTTTTGTTAGCGAGCCTTATTATATTGTACCAGAGGAGGTACGTTTCCAAGCTGATAGTGTTAGAGTGAGCTTAGAGTTCTACCAGCGTTTCCTTAACAAAGGTATAACACAAAGCCATGTAGGGCTTGCTTTCTATGAAAACAAAGAATGGATTCCAGCTCAAGTGCTTTCTGTAGGTGGTGGTAAGGTTAAAGGCTACCTAATGCATTTCGGAACCATAGTTGCAATGGTTGACCAGAAACCTAAAGCAGTTATAAAAACAGATAAAGAATACTACACAAAAGAGCAAATAGCTAATTTTGATGGTACTGAAAGTTTTGATCCTTCTGACACCCAATTAAGTTACAAATGGACTTTCCCAGTTATAGAAGAAGAGAATGCTGAAGAGAACAAGGATGTTGTAATACAAGGTAAAACTAAGGTAGCTCATGCATTTGATCAGCCTGGACTTTATAGTGTAAGCCTAAGAGTAACTAACAAGGCAGGCTACCATGATACTGCAGTTAAAGAGGTACTTGTACTGACTAACAACCGTAAAAATATGCAGATGTATCAAGACAACCCATTATTTACGGCTGCTAATACTAATAAGCATCTGTTATTAAAGATTATACCTTTAAGTTTGTGGCAGGAAACAGAACATATCAACAGTTATCCGTTTCACGCATACCGTTTAAATGAAGATAGATCTCAACCACTGACAGTGGAAGGTTATAATTTTGGGAATCTAATGGATATAGCTAATTCACAGAAAATATACTTGTTTGGCAAGCTGCTTGAACCTGAGAATGCAGTATTGCCATTAAAAGTTACAATGTTCGAAGAACAATACCTAGAGGAACCAACCATCCATGATAATTATGTTTCGTTTTGGGAACGTTATGATGATGTTGTGATTATAGATTTAGGTAATAGTGATAAGGATACAGGCATTATCGCTTCTTTATACGCAGCTTTCTTGAACGCACCATTGTTTTTGATAGATTTGGATAATATTGATACAATCCCTGATTATAGTTTAATTTATACAGATAAGAACGCTTATGTTATTGGAGATATTGGTAGTAACACTAACCAGTATATTAATGATATTAAGTCAAATGTAAACAGCTTTAGACACTATACTAAAGCATATATAAGCAAAATAGAAGTTAACCCATACGCAAAACTCTATTCAAGGATACAACCTGTAACAACTGTAACTTAAAATGGCATACTTTGGATATTTGATAAAAAGGCTTGGAATAAGGATTGTTAACCAGTTTGGATTACTTTTCTTAATTGCATTATTATTGACTCTGACCATAGCTGCAATCTATTTCCGTAAACAACTTATGGTTCTAATCAAGGAATATAACCAAAAACTAAAGACCAAGAAACCTAAACCAAAAAAGAAACCTGTAGAAGAGGTACAGGAAGTACAAGTTATAAAGATTGAAGCTCCACCTATGCCGACAGCTAAGAAACCAGAAGTAAGTTTTTACAATAAGACAGTCAAAGCGATAAAGATGTTTTTCTATAATTTGTTGGTAAAAAAGGTGTTTGCCAAGACATATACAAAAGAAGTAAAACTCACTGAGAAGGGTGCTATGAAAGAGATCAGGGAATTAAAGACTCTGATTAAGAGGCAGAGAGAGGTTTACCAGAGCAGGCAAATGGCAAAAGAGGAGAAAAGAAAAGAGGTTTTTGATGTTTTTGAAGGGCAAAAAAAGAAAAAAGAAAGCAAAACACCTAAACAAACAAAGATTGAGCCTGTTAAAACAGTTAAACAGCCCAAAAAAAAGAGACAACCTAAACAGGATGTTTTTGAGAAACTTAAAAAGGTTTCAAAAGCAAGTAGAACCAAAGGGGATGAATTCAAGAAGTTATCTAAGATTATAAAGAAAAAGGCTAAAAAATGAATAATAAAGATGTCATGCTAAAAACTGGAGTGTTTTTATCTATTTTCATAGGCCTATTTCTTATAGCTGGCGCAATACATCTTTCTGTTTTTGATTATCCTCCAAGAGTATTGTTCATTAACCTTAATAATAAACAAACCATGGCAGGAGATGTTTTTCTTGACGATAAAATGATAGGTAGCACATCTGGAGATTATTTTGATGATCTGCCAGATGATTTCTGTGAAGATAGCCATAAGATTGAACTTAAGACAGGCGAAGAAGTTGAGCTTAAATGGAACACTTATAAAACAGACTGTGAAGTAAAGTACATAAACTATTCAATCAAAGCAAAGATATTGTATAAAAAAGAGCCAAGCAAGTTTCTTATAACAAAGTTTTTTGTAATTGAAACAGAAGAGCCTCTTAAAGGTGAATTATTCTTTGATGGCAAACTTGTTTCAAGCATAAACGGAGTGTATTCACTCAAATCAGAAGACTGCCCAAAGATTGGAATAATTAGGTTAGAGTATATCAAAGACAATAAAAAGTATAAAGCAGAATGGTCTCATGACACAAACAAATGTAAACACGGAATTCTAAAGTATTCTATACCCCAAAATAAGTATGGGGTTGAGTAATCACTTAATAACTCCAAAACCAATCAGCCTGAACCTGTTGCCTACTCTTCTTGAGATTGTTACTTTTGCTTCTTTGTCTGCGCATACAGGCAGTTTTAATTTGCACTTAATCGCGTCTTTCTTTAATTCTATAACTACTCCAACTGTAGCTGCAGAATTCACATTCAACATAAGAAGTTCGTGAAGTTTTATAGGTTCAACTGCAAGGTCCTCTTTGCTTCCAACAACCCTTTCAAGAAGATGTGTTTCTAGAGTAAGCTCTTGCCAAACAGGAGGGAGTTTACCTGCTACACCAACCACGTTTCCACTTAGATTATCAGACCTTACAACAGAAGGGTCAAGTGAGGTCATCATACCGATTGAACCGCCTGGTACAACCTCTTCAACCTTTTCTCCGCCAGTCATCAGACCTATAATCTTTGTACTTATTGGTTTGTATATCTTTTGATTCTTCTCTTCAACAACCCTGCCAGGCCTTAATTCTATTTCATCTCCAGCCTTAAACTTACCCTGGATAACTGCTCCGCCAAGTACGCCGCCGATTAATTTTAACGGTTCTGTACCTGGCTTGTTAACATCGAAACTTCTTGCAACAAGCATAAGAGGATCTTTGTTAGGATCTCTTTCAGGAGTAGGAAGATGTTTTTCAATAGCTTCTATTAAATAACCTGAGTTTATATTGTGTTGAGCTGAAACAGGGATTATTGGTGCGTTTTTATAATCTGTCCCTTTAATGAATTCTTTTATCTGTTTAAAATTCTTCATAGCCTGTTCTTCTGTAACAAGGTCTATCTTATTTTGGACAATAACAATATTCTTTATTCCACTGATATCTAATGCCATAAGATGCTCTCTTGTCTGAGGCTGCGGACATTCCTCATTTGCTGCTACAAGCAATAAAGCGCCGTCCATGATAGTAGCTCCACTAAGCATAGTAGCCATCAATGATTCATGGCCAGGAGCATCTACAAAACTTACTTTTCTTACAGCAACTGCCTTAGAGCCGCATTTACACTTATCCTTAACCCCATAAGCAGCAGCAGCTTTACATTTAGGGCATTTATAGAAAGTAGTATCAGCATAACCTAACCTAATTGTGATTCCTCGTTTAAGCTCTTCAGAATGAGTATCTGTCCATTTACCGCTAAGCTTTTCTGTAAGAGTTGTTTTTCCATGGTCTACATGGCCTACTAACCCAATGTTTATTGCTGGCTGCACACCAAGTTTTTTTTTTGGTTTTTTGGGTTTTGTAGCTCTCTTTTTAGTTTTAGGTTTTTTTTCTGTCTTCTCAGTTTCAGTTTTCTTTTTCCTTGGGATTAGTATCACCTACATGAATACAAGTGCGATTATGATTAAAAGTATTCCAATACCAATTGCTGTAAAAGCGTATATCTCTTTTTTAGGTAAATCCTTAAGCGCATCTGTAAAAGCTTCAAACGCTGACATGTTATCCACCTCTTTTTTTATTGTTTTATTTTTTAGGTTCTTCTTTTTTCTCTACAGGCTTTTCTTCCTTCTTTTCTGCTGGCTTTTTCTCTTCAGCTTTCTTAGGTTCTTCTTTAGGTTTTTCTTCTTTTTTAGGAGCTTCTTTTTTAGTTTCTGGTAGTGGTTTTTCTTTTTTTTCTTCTTTTTTTGGTTTTTCTACTGGTTTTTTATCTTCCTTAGGTGCCTCTGCTTTCTTCTCAAACAAAGAAGCCTTACCTTGCTTAGTTATCTTAAGATTAATCTGTGAGATATTGTCGTTTATTTTTGCACCGCAAACTGTTTTCCTTTTTCTAAGGCCCTGGTTTTTCTTTTTATTCCTGAAACCAACTCCGCCTCTGATTGTAAAGCTTTTTCTTATGCCTTTTATACCTTTTCGCATAGGAAACCCTGCTTTGTCAGAACCGCCTGTAATAACAAACTCATAACCTGTAAGATTAATAGTTTCTCCTTTAACAGCCTGCCCTATCATCATACCTACAAAAGGCTGAGCATCGTCTTCCTTGACTTCTCTCTGCACTGTTTTTCCTGTTTTTGGATCTGAAATGCATAACTTAAAATCCGCCATATTTTATCCCTCCAATAGAGTGTTTTTTTAATTATAATGCGTTTAGAAGAGGTAATTGGGGGGATTTATAAAGATTGCTATTCAGTGTATAATATCCACATCCCACTCATTACATTTTGTGATACTTGTATCGAATGGAGGGTATTTGATGCAAAGTTCTGGCCTTGCTGGATAGACTTTACAAAAAGTTTTGTCGCCTCTTCTACCCATAAAGATGCAATTGTTGTCTTTTTGTTTTAAACAAGCCTGGCCCCAAAAAGTATGCGTGACAAAGAAATCTTTTCTATAGCCTAGATTAACAATGCGGTTAATATCCTCTTTTGTCAGCTTTACTCTTAGGCCACAGCAATAACCGCACCTTTTACATTCATGTTTAGTCTTTTTCGCCATAAAACCACTTATCCAGCTTATTTAGATCATCTTTATTGTTCCTAAGTATCTCAAGTATATAATCATTTTCATAGATTTGTTTAAGCACTTTTCCAACCAGCTTCCTATCTATATTCTTTTTAATGATCTTCTTGCATATTTTTAGTTTCATCCTGTCTATTTTCTTTTTTTCTTGCAAAAATTTAGCTGGTTTTAGTTTTTTTTCATACTTCTCTTCAAGCTCTTTCAGCTTATTCAGTTTTTTATAGTCAAGCACACTAATCTGTTTCATGAAATCAAATTTTTTTAGTATAGAACTGGTCTCTATATCCTCAATCTTAAGTATCTCTGCCAACTTATTCCTATATTCCTTGAAACGCTCTATATCCTCTTTTTTCAGGTGTTCATGCCTTTTCTTTACACACCTGTGTTCAGGACCAATATACTCAGGAATCTCTTCTTTTTTTACACCTGCGATAACCCAGAACGGAAACAGCCTGCAATTAAGAGGCCTTTCATTATAGATACTGCATCTGCCTTTTTTCCTGAACTTGCAAGGCATTTTTAAGCCTAACTCTACATCAAAGATCATAGGCGAGGATGGGTTGAAGAAAGGCTCTAGTTTAAAGAAATTCTTTTTACCATAATCAGTAATCCTAACAATATCACCCACAGTCAAGTTTATCTGCGGGGATACACAGCATTCACCGCAATGCAGACATTCAAAGGTTTTTTCTAACATAATGAATAAAAAAAGAAGAAGAATATAAAAAGTTATTTCTTTTTGTTAGTTTCTAGCCCAGCTGAAAATCTACTACCTTTTCTTAGACCTTTCAAGCGCTCTGAGCACTTCCAGAGGCACTGCGAAGATTACTGTGTTGCTTTGGTCTGAGCTTAAGTCATTTATGCTTTGTAGTGTTCTTAAATGTAAAGCACCTGGAGCTTGTGCAAGTCTGGTTGCTGCTTTTGCCATATTATCTGAGGCTGTTACTTCTCCTGCTGCTTTAATGATTACTGCTCTTCTTTCACGCTCAGCTTCAGCTTCTTTTGCAATCACTCTTTTCATCTCTCCTGGAAGCTCTATGTGTTTAAGGTCAACAGATTCAACCTTTATACCCCAGGGGTCAGTAGCTTTGTCAACAATGATCTTGATTTTATCTGAGAGTGTTTCTCTTTTGCCAAGAACGTCATCAAGGCTTACTTCACCAACTACATCCCTCATAGTGGTTTGAGCAAGCTGGCTAACTGCATAAGAGAAATGCTCAACTTCAATGATTGCATCCTTTGCACTGTTTACCCTGAAATAAAGCACTGCATTGACTTTTACACTTACATTGTCTTTTGTAATAGCATCCTGGTCAGGCACATCAACTACCTTAATACGCATATCAACCCTACGCCAGGTCTGAATAATTGGAATAACTATCCTAAGCCCTGGATTCATAATCCCAGAATACCTACCTAAAGTAAACTTAACCCCACGTTCATACTGGTTAACAACCTTAAGGCTGGCCAGTATAATAATAACTACAATAAAACCAAAAGCACCTGTTCCAAAGAAAAACATTTCTAATCACCCCCGATTATAGCACTTGATTAGAACAAAGGGTTAATAAAGTTATCGGTTTTCTACTTATTAACATTAAACAATTTACTTAAATCAGACATCTCTTTTTCTTTCTCTGTTAAGCCAGCTCCTCTTTTAGAAGGTTGTTCTGGTTGTTGTACTGGCTCAGGTTGTTGAGGTTCCTCAGGCTGTTTTGTTTCTTGTTGTATTGGTTCTGGCTCCTTTTTCAACTCTTCTTTCTCCCGAGCAAACATTGGCTCTCTTGATTTAACAATATCAATACCTGCGCTGCCTAATACGTCGTTTACATTTGTTTTCTCAGTGAATATAGGCTTATGTTCAGGCTCTTCTTCTTCTTCGATTATAATCTCATCTTTAGGTTCTGTGAATGTTTCTTCTGCTTCAGGTTCAAAACTGACAAGTGTTTGCTGCTTTTTCTCTGCAGGTTCAGGCTTTTTATAACCTGATTTTTCTACAATCTGTGTATGCGGTCTTTCCTGGACATCAGTACTAGAAGGAAGATCCTCTCCAATCATATCACTGGCCATCTTAACTGCGTCGTCCATGCTTGGAGCTAAACCACTATTTTTTAGTGTTGCTGCAAGCTTGTTTATTTTCTCTATCTTATCAACATCCATTTTACCACTCTGAAACAAGAGAATCGCAAGTTTATAAATAGTTTTCTATGCAAAGAGAGAATCCGTAACCACCCCAAAGTGGTGTAAAATCAAAACATTTAAATACTAGTTATTCTCCTAAATTGCTAATATTTATAAATAAGTTGCTGTCGAGAATGGATTAGGATGGATACACCAAAATCGCAGGAGGAAGATTATACTGAATTGAGTTCTGCTACTATGGAAGGTTTTGATAGGCTTATTCTACTTAGGTCACTTATGGCTGACCCAAGAGAGCTTAGTGAGATTGAAGAGTTTATCATAGGCCAGCGTGACAATTTCCATAGCCACAGCACAATTGAACAAGCTGCAATATCAAGTACAGGTTATGATACACATATTTATACTGATTCAGGACTTGTTTACAGCCCCACTCCCCTTGATAAAGTTGATATGAGTAAAATTCTAGTTGGTATTGATACTGATAGAACAGATATCTTTGAGGTTGCTGAACATCTTAATGTTAATGCAATTGTCTCACACCATCCTGAGGGAGATAATCTAACTAGATACATGGAACAGGTCAGATTAAAAGAAGCTGTTCACAGGCTTATAATCTTAAGAGGCTGGAAAGAAAGCCATCCTGAGTACTTAGAAAACGAAGCTGTAAAAGAGCTTAAAGTTAAAGAGTTAAAAGGGCAACTTGACAGCAATATAGGAAAGAAAATTAATTCTATGATAAGAAGGATAGATATTGTAAACAAAGAGATTACACGTAGTGGTGCAATTAATTATGGTAATATGCCATTATATGGAGCGCATACTGTAGCAGATAATCTAGTGTGCATGTATTTACAGGATTTAATTGATAAGGCTCAGTCTGCAGCTCTGGAGAAGAAAAGAAGTTTCACAACAGATGATTTAGTGCGCTTATTATTAACAAATGTTCCGGAGTATGCAATAAATTATCCTCAATCTACTGTAGGTTATTATGGCCGCGATTCTGAGGGAAAGGAAATTGTTGACCCTAGTGGCAAAGTTAAAAAGATTTCAAACGAGAAAGGCGGGAAAGAAGAAAAAGTGTATATGAATAGAGAGATACATGGTCAAATATTTGTAGATATGACTGGAGCTACAAGCGGTACAAAGGAGTTCTATGAATTACTTGCTGAAGCTGGTGTCCGTACAGTTGTTGCAATGCATGAAAACGAGGATGAAGTTAAGGCTGCTAAAGAATATGGAATAAGAATCATTAATGTAGGACACCATTCAAGCGATAGCCTTGGTATGAACTTGTTATTTGAAGCAGTAGGTTATGAAGGAGATATTTACAAATCAGATGCTTTTGTCAGAGTAAGCCCTGAAATGAGAAAGAAATTTATTACAAGAGTAGCTGATCTTAGGCTTGATGAAGAAGTGGATGAACAAGAACATCTTGATAGGGCAAGACAGTATGGTGAGATATGTGAGGAATTTAGACACATGTCAAAGGACAAAAGGGAACCTGTACATTACAGGCCAATTGAAGGCTTCTCTTTTGTTAATCAGTTATACAAAAGAACTGAAGAGGAAGTAATTGCATTCATGGATAAGATTAGAGTTAGATTCAAAAATAAAGGATTATCTTATAAAAGACAAAGAGAGAAACAACAAACTATTTCTTCTTAACCTTCTTCAACTTATCCAAAGAAACATACTTAACCTTCTCTTCAGGCTTTTTTCTTGTTACTCTGTTGTGTAAATAGTCTACTCCTTTCCTAACATGCTTTGCAGTACTGTATGCTGTGTTGACAGATTCATAGATAAGGCCTGATATAGGCTTGACTGCTACAAGATTCAGGAATAATTCAGATGTACGCGCTTGTTCAACTTCTCTTAATTCTTTAATTTTTGGAGTGAATGAATAAACTACAATAATTCTTGCAATACCTGAGATAAGGAATAATAACTGGAAACTAGATACAAAGAACCAAGGAGTAGGTAGGAATTTTATCAAGATTGTGCCTGTCATTGCACCTAAAAACATTGCAATCGCAGTTGTCACATTATTGTAAGCAAAAAACTTTGCACTTTCATGAGGTTTAGCAGAATCAAACACATAGTTGCTTGCTGAAAGATTAAAACCAGCCCATGCAAAACCGCTAATTACCTGTACAAAGATAAGATAAAAAAAGTTATGATACAAAGCCCAAAGTATAGGAACTACAGGAACCAGCATACTTGCTATTGTTATGATTTTTTTGTTGCCGAAAATATCACTGTGCTTGCCCCAGTACAACATTGTCATAAAAGTAGCTACAGTAGTGGTTGAGATTAATACAGTATATTGCAGATAAGAAAAGTTTAGTGTTCTTAACATGTAAACTGAGAAAAAAGGAGCTGCTATAGATACAGTAAACCAAAATACAGAAGTGTATAATGCAAACATACCAAAATTAGAAGAACGCATTGTTTTAAGGAAACTAATAAAATTAAGATTATTTTGTTTTATTGGAACATTTGGTTCATACATAAGATTAAGATAGCTGACTGAGATAAGTTTTGCAATCAATGCAATCCCAAAGATGATTCCGTAACCTACCCAGATGTTTATCCCTTCAAAAAGATGTAAGATTATACCTGCAGCTACCATTGAAAAAAAAGCTGCACTACCTGTAGCTTTGTTTCTTTTACCGAAATATTTCCCTCTATTTTCCGCCTGCACAATATCGCCCATCCAGCTGTTCCAAATCGGAGCATTAAGATTGCCAAAAGAGTAGTACAATGTAAAGAATAAAATCAGCAGCCAGACATTGAATTTCCTTATCAATAAAGGAAGTATGAAGAGAGGCAGCCAGGTAAACGCTCGCGCTGTAGCGTTTTTAACTATAAAACCTTTTTTCGAACTTATCCTATGAGCAATATCCGCGCTCCATAGCTGGCAGAATGAACTTACAAGTTTAGGCAAAGAGCCAAGCAAGCCAATCTGCGTATTGGTTGCATTCAGCGCAATCGCAAACGGATTTACATAATTCTCACCCATACCAACCATAACAGAATGAAAAGAACCGTCTATAATTGAAAAGTTTAGAGTTTTCTTTATGTTTTTTTTATCTATTTTTTCTATTTTCCTATCGAATTTGGTTTTTATTTTATGCATTTTAACTTTGTGCTCAGTTGAGCACCTTTGAAAAAGTACTACTCGCCTTTGCTTCGCAAAGTCTCGCCTGGCCACACTGAAAAATTGCTACGCAATTTTTGGTGTCCCAGAAATCGCAAAGCGATTTCTCAGGATGCCATGAATGCGTAGCATTCATAGCATCCACGGCACAGACGCACTTTTCCAAAGGTACTACTTAGTTTAAAAATTACTCCAAAGTTGTTGTAAACTTATCCCCAGTTATATGAAACAATCTCTTTTCGTTTTTAGTTTGGCCTGAAGCAAGTACCTTGCCTACAAAAATCATATGGTCGCCTGCCTCTATCTCGTTGATTACCTCGCATTCCATGAAACCTGCTGCTTCTTTTATCCTGCTACAATGTATCTTTTCGCATTCTTCTTTACTTAGATTAGCTTCATGGTATTTATCGAAATGTTGGCCTGATCTTCTACCGCAAAGCAATGTCTCTTTTTCAAGTGTTTTTGGTAGGAAATTCACACAGAAACATTTTGATTGCTGCACCATATGGCAGCTGTACCTTGTTTTGCCTATAGAGATTGCATAAAGCAACGGGCTAAAACTGCAAGGCATATGCCAATCTAAAGTTATAATATTGTCCTTTTCCTTACCTTCTTCCATATTCCTGGAAGTCACTAAAATAGTTTGTCTTGGATTAGTCAGTTCAGACATAGTTTTCACCTCCATGCAGTATGTGGAAAAACTGTCGTTGCCAGCATTTGCATTAGTTGTGATGTTTTGAGCAACTAATGCAGGCAACGGCGAAGCGTAGCTGAGTAAGTTTTTGTACATACCCCCTTAAATTATAAAAATTAAATCCTTATCCTCTTCTATAATCTGTTTAACTTTAAAATGTTTTTCTATTAATTGTTTTATTTTTTCAGCTTTCTGAGAGTTTTTAAGAAAGCTTAATACAAACCTTTCTTTACCAACCCTTTTTATTTCTTTTAACCCAGCTTCAAGGTCATAGAAGTTCTGGATTGCAGTTATGGATATCACCCAATCGAATATGTTATTTTTGAAAGGGATATTTTCTGCTTCTGCATTTATGTATTTGACTTTGTCTTTTTCATGAGCTTTTTCTAAGAGTTTAATAGCAGGGTCTAAAGCAAAGGTATTTGTTTCCCAGCCTAAAGCAGTAATCCCAGTACCACAACCTACGTCAAGGAGAAGCTCGTTTGGCTGAATAGTGACGTGTTTTCTAATTAATGCTACTTTCTTCAACTGCTCTTCTCTATGCAGCTCTTCATATCCTTCTGCAATATCATCGTAGTATGTCATTTTAAGGAGTTATTTATTGGGATTTATAATTGTTTCTTTATGGGGCTGGTTTATAATAATCTTTATCTATATAGAAAGCGTGTTTTTCCCTGTTTTCATCAAGCTTACCTCTGAGAGAACCAAATATTGCTTGGATTTGGTCAATAATCCTCCAGGCACTTCCTTTATCACCTGCATTTTTTAAAGATTGCGCTAAACTAACAAATTCTTGGAATCTGTAAGTTTTATTTGCTTGTTCATATTCATGCTTTGCAGCTGTTTCATCTGTAACCTTATCAACTGCTTTACAACCTCCTTTATCAACAAAACCTTCATTGTTATAGAATACCATCTTTCTTATAAGGCATAGATGGTCTCGGCCATAACCTATCTGTTTTCCAAAAGGGATATCCTGAAATTCATGGTTATTTGCTATCACAACTAATTCTGAAGCTGAACCCTCATTAAGCAAATTAGTTGCTATATGAGAGCCAAAATTATCATTAATGATTGCAACCCCTATATAACCTTCATTTCCTGAGTCAAAGTCAGTATTACAACTGTTCTTAGAAGCTATATATAAGTCTACTTTTCCACCAAAACTTGCTGTACCATGATGCATTAGTCCACCTAAACATTCTGTTGTTATAATTAGACCTGCATTGCCTGCAGAACATATTTTCCTACCAAGATTTGGGCTTGAATCTTTAACAGCAAGTATAATACCACAATCACCTCCTTGGTAACCAACTCTATCAAGACTATTCCCAGCACAATTAACTGCTGCAACAAGGTTTGCACTGCCATTATAACTACCAACAAAACTACAGACACTGCTGCCTTTAAAACCATCTACTACTAATTCGTCCACATGTTTAGCAAATAGGAATAAATAAGGAAACTTGGCTCCGTGGCCATTAATATAGAATCTTGTGCCTAATCCTTGTTTTCTTCTTCTTTTTGTAAGTATCTCAAGTAAACATCCAGTAAACATCCCGCGATTTGTTTCATCTATAGGATCAAGATCAATATTAATTCTACTAAAAATATAACTATCAATATCCAAAGCATCGAATTCTATGTCTTTAAGTATTTTTTCTGCTTTACCATACATCCTCTTATAGCAGGTGTCTGAAACACTTAAATCAACATCAACCCACCCCAAAGGATACACACTACATTCCTTAAGAATCACTTTACTAACTTCATCTAATTCTTCTAAAGTAGTCTTCTCTCTACCTTTAACATTACCTCCAGGAAGCATTCCATCTAAGCCTGGCAACCTGATATCTTGTAATACGGTTTCCATTTGTGTATCTTTGTTAGTTTTGGACATTTTTCTAAAAGTTTGTCTATCTTTGGTTTTACATCCTTATATATTCTTTTAATTGAGTCAGCAACCCTTAAGATCTGTTCTTTAGGGGTATCTCTTCTAATTGTTTCTGATAAAGAGATTATATCTCCAACCCTATAATGCTGCCTTATTCTTGCGTATTCAGCTGCAGCTTCTTGGCCTCGGATAATTCTTTTTGCTTTGATAAATTTAGATAGATCTTGTTGTCTAAGATCATGCAACACAAGTTTACCTAAATTGCCTTTTGGAACACCTGCTCCTAAACAAAGCTTTTCTCCTCTAGAACTAGCTATTACAGCTAGAGGCATGTTACTCCCATATGCACTTATCCTATTTCCTAGCCTATTAGCAGGCTCATTGTTCTCTGCAAAGAATAGGCCTGTATTACTTTCATGTCTACATAATTTGCCTGCAAGATCATTACAATAATTATTAGCTAAAACAACCATCCCAAACTGTGATGAATTACTGCAGCAATTTGATAGAGAGCTCCAACCCCTATACCTCTCCAATAAAACTAGGTCAACTCTTCCACTATGATCTCCGATTCTTGATCCAGCTAACTGATCTAAACAGTTTATCATTAGGATTGCTCCAGCTTCTCCTCCAAACTG
The DNA here is from genome assembly GCA_964550525.1 of uncultured Methanosarcinales archaeon. Lineage (GTDB taxonomy): Archaea > Nanobdellota > Nanobdellia > Woesearchaeales > JANQNQ01 > CAZJZJ01. Next base: position 3,996 of record CAZJZJ010000027.1, on the reverse strand, counting down.
TGCAACATCTGAAGCTATCCATTCTCCTTGGGAATTAGCTACAAGAATTAAGTTGACTCTACCATAATTATTAGCCATATGATCGCATATACCTTGCCCTTTTAGATTATTAACAATAACCTCATCAGCTTGTTCAGCATGATAGAAGAGATAATCAAAATATCTACCTTTACCATCAATATAAACCCTTGTTGGAAGGTTTTTTGCCTTATTTCTTTCAGTAAGCAGATGCAATAAACAACCTGTGTATATTCCCTTTTGTTGATTATCTGTACTTGGACGCTGATCCTCTAAATTCATATGTACATAAGACTCAATGTCTAACGCACTAAACTCAAGACCCCTTAATAGATCGTTCTTTAGTCGTTTGTAAAGACCCAGATAATACACATGAAGTTGGTCTGAACTACTTGCATTAGATCCTTCAGACATGACATTATTGCCAACCTCTATAAGATACTCAAGCGCAGTCTTCTCTCTACCTTTAACATCTCCACCAGGCAGCATTCCATCTAAGCCAGGCAGACGAATGTCTTCAGCTTTTACTGTTGGTTGTGCGTATTGCATCTTGTTTTAGTTCCTCTAACTTTGGTTTTATTGATTCATATATAGAGTAAATCTGTCCTGCAACTTCACCTATTTCTTTATCAGAACTGTCTTTGGTTACAGATTCTGCTAAATGGATTATTTTTCTAAGAGAATACTGTTGCATTATCTGTTCGTATTCTTCAGCTGCTGCTTCTCCTTTAACTATCTCTTCAACATAATCTCTAATATTTCGTTCCCCACGCACCATATTTTCCGGTGAAATGTTTGGATTATCACGATCATGACTTTCCCCAATATTATTATAAAAAACAAGTTTTTTTACAACTCCTTTTTCATTTTGGTTAGGACGACAGGCATTGTGGTTTGTTTTATTGTTTGCTGCTACAAACAAACCAACGTTAGCATGGATACCTGAAGACGCATGAAGAATGTCCTGCCCTTCATTACTATCCTGTAAAACCAGACCAAAACTGCCGCCATAAGAATATTCTAAGAAGTAATCACCTGCAAAACAACCTTTGTTATTTGCTAATATTAACAGATTAACATTCCCACCTTGAAAGGCCACACCACCACCAGGGGATATACCTTCTTGATTTACCACCAAACACAAGCCAACATTTCCCCCTTTCTTTCCTGAGCTGTCACCAGCACGAACGCCTTCACCATTTACTATAATCATTGAATTTACATAGCCACCATAGCTACCAACATTGTAACAAACATGCCTACCTTTGAAATTGTTGATGAACAACTTATCAGTTTTTCTAGCATGACTAAATAGATAGGAAAATTTCCTACCGTGACCATTGAGATAAATGTTAGTTGAAAGCCCAGCTGCTTCATTACGTCCAGTAAGCAGTTCAAGCAAACAACCAGTGTAAAGTCCAAGAACTTTAGTTCTTCTTTCATCTAAATCAAGATCTGATTTAATCTCTATGTAATCCCTAAGATCTCTTTCATCAAAAACCACATCTCTCAATAAAATAGTCTCTACTTCAGAATACATAGAATAATAGGCTTTAAGAACTTCTTTTTGGTCATTGGAATATTCTTCTTCTACATAAGAGTAGTATTTTTCAACAACCTTTTCGCCTGCATCCATCAAATAATCCAAAGTAACCTTCTTTCTAGCTTTAACATTACCTCCAGGCAGCATTCCATCTAAGCCAGGCAGCCTAAGTTCTTCTACTTTTACAGCTGTTTGCGCGTATGTCATTCTTCTTGTCTTGGTTCTCCTCTTACTTCCTGTTGTATTGCATTTATCTGTTTAGCTATAGCTAACATCTCTTGGTAATCCTTGTCTCGCATTGATTCAGCCAGCTTAATAACTTCATGGACGTGATATTTTTCTACCATGTTCTTTCTGACTCTTTTTAACCTGGACATCTTTCTTGCAGTGTTAATCTGGTTAACATAAACAAGTGCTATTGTCTCTTCTCCTTCTTCTACACATGAAGGAGGGTAAATACTGTCTGTTACGACCAGGTCTAATGTGGTATATTGTGCCATAGCATAACCAGCCCTTGATACATCATTGTTAATCAACATAACCATACCAGAATCATATCCCTTATGTGCTGTCTGCAAACACACATGATTTTTTGATCTGTTATCCAATGCAATCACAAAACCAAACTTACCTCTTGAGGCTGCAATATCGCTGCCTACATTAGAACTATCACTTTCATTATTAATAGCAATAATAGTACCAGCTTCCCCATTAAAACTTGCTGCATTTGAGATTACTTCATCTCCTTGATTATTTGCTGCAACAAGAAGGCCAATTTGCCCGTCACAACTTCCAGCATAATCAGCGATATACTCCCCTTCACAATCCTTAATCATAAGCAGGTTTGCTTTTGCTTTTCTAAAACTTGCTACACGGCTGCAGATAAAGTCTCCTTTGAAATTATCTACAATTACCTCATCCAGATTCCTAGCGAAAACAAACAGATAATCAAAGATATTACCATCTCCGTTAAAATAAAAACTGGTTGGAAGCCCAGCTGCTTTATAACGTTCAGTAAGCAGCTCAAGCAAACAACCGGTGTATAATCCGAGAACTTGAGAGTGAGAGTCACTATAATTATTATTAGCTTGAATAAAAAGAAAATCATCTAAATCTTCTTTTGTGAATGTTACATCTTGAAGCAGTTCATTCTTTACATGTTTATACATCTCTGGATACAGATCATCGATTGAATGACCATAACCTATAGCAGGAAAAGCTTCCCCAATCTCCTTATTCCCTTTATACCTATCCATGAATACGCTGGCTGCATCAACCAAGTACTCATATTGCTTTCTATCTCTACCTTTAACTTTAGCTCCAGGCAGCATACCATCTAAGCCAGGCAGCCTGAGGTCTTCGAGTTTTACAGCTGGTTGTGCGTACGTCATTTTTTCATAAGTTTCCTTATCTTTGGTCTAACCTTTTTGTGTATTGATTTTATCTGTTCTGCAATCCTGATTATTTCTTGATAAGAACTTTGTTCTTCTATTGAACTAGCTAAGTCAATCATTTTAGTAGCACAGTAACGTTTTCTTATTCTGTGGTATTCTTTTTCAGCTTGTTCACCTGTCAAGATGTTATTAATATTGACTTCTCTCATTTGATTAAGTCCAGTGTAACCACCAGAGTTATGAATAACAAGTTTTCTTAACCTACCATGTCCAACACCATTATATTCACTAATATCAGCCCCTGTATTATTAGCTACAACTGCAAGCTCTATATAGCCTCTGTTTGCACCAATAACACGGCCAAGAGTTTCCCCATTATTATGATCTAAGAAAATTAAACCATTCTCCGCGACATTTACATTTCCCCCTAGACATAATAGATTAGTTTCATTGTATGCTGCAACAATCTGCCCAACTTTTCCCCTTGTAATTCCAGGTGAAGCTAAACATTTATTCATTTTATTGTTAACTGCGATCAATAGCTCTACTTCTCCCTCATTAGTTGCAACATTGCCCCCCATATCATTACCTTTATTATTAACCAACAACACAATTCCTGCTTTGGCTCCATAACCTCCTGTACCAAAGCATGTTTCTTGCCCTTCAACATTTGACATAATAACCATACCAACATTACTGCCTTTATCAGAACCAACATCTGAAGCAATAAAATCCCCTTTACAATTCATAACAAGAACCAGATTAGCTTTTCCACCACCGTTTGCTATATAACTACAGATAGACCTTGCATTAAAGTTATCCACAATAACCTTATCAACGTGTTTAGCAAAACTAAATAAATAATCAAACTTCCTACCTTGGCCGTTGATGTAAAAACAGGTTTCAAGGCCTTGTTCTCTTCTTCTTTCTGTTAATAGGTCTAAGAGACAACCAGTGTAAAGCCCCAGGATTGATGCTTTATTCTTTTCAACTTCTATCATAGAGTTATAAGGATAATTTAAGGATGTCAAAAGAATAAAA
>CAZJZJ010000026.1:0-19620 GCA_964550525.1 uncultured Methanosarcinales archaeon | reverse complement strand
AAATTAAATGATTTTAATAGAAAAAGGGGTTTTTTGTTTATAAAGTTAATTGTTTTTCAGGAGAACAAGCGCTTGAATAACCGGATTATTCTTTGGAAGAGGCTTAGCTTTTCGGATGGTTTATTTGGTGGTTCTTCAACAGTTTCCTCTTCTTTTACTGGTTGTTCTAATGGTTTTACTTCTTCTTCTGTTTCCTTTTCTTCAGGCTCTTTTACTGTTTCTACTTTATCTTTTTCTTTTTCATCTTCCTTTGTTTCTATAAGACACCTTCCAAACAAACATCCAGCTGAACATTTGTAGGTTTCTTCTTTTATTTGGTTGTTTTCACAATAATACTCCACAAGGTGTTCAGCATCTGAACAAGAATCAAAATGTTTTTCTTTATTTACAATGACATAGCTATCATTATAATATTCCTTACCTTGATCAAAATCCTGACATGCAAAAACAACTGTAATGGATAATAAAATAAAAGAAAAAAAGACAAAATAAAACCTTTTTGCCATCTTATTTGTTCCTTTTAAACATCAGAGCAATCCCAAGCCCCATTAAGGTTGCAAATAAAGCAAACCCTGGAGCTTCTAATTTCAATGTTTTCCTAAGCTTGGTGTTATTTTTGTTCCACTCTACTTGTTCTTCTGGAATCTCTTTTGGCTTTTCAACAAACTCCACATACTGATCAAGCCTGATCTCATTGTAATCTGAATCTCCTGGGTTCTCTGTATATTGCCCATTAAGTTTAAGATACTTCTTTGCTCCGTCAATTTCTCTTGTGAACATGTAATGGATAATACATGTTGCTCTATTCCTACCTGCAGTATCTGAGTCAACTGTAATTGCCATTGCCTTCTGGCTAGGACCAATATCCATCTCGTATTTTGGGCTAACATATTGAGCTCCGCTTCCAGAAGCTGCTCCTAAACTAGATGATACAATAACATCATCAGGGCTTCTACAGAAAACAAATCCTTCAATCTTATGGCTCATGTCCATGTTTACAACATCAAAGATGACCTCTGCGCTTTGTTCTCTTGCGATACCTTTATTTGTACGTTTCATCTGCAACGAAGGCGGTGTAGCTTGGCCAAATTCAGCTGGAGTGGTTTTTTTATCTTCCACTAATATCATACACTTACCATCAACACAGATTTTCCCTTTAGGGCATTTCTTCTTTGCATCACATTCCACTACTTTGATACATTTACCATTCTCACATTTCTCTTCTTTATCACAAGTTACGTCTTTACAAGGGTCTATAAGGAAACACTCCCCTGTAATGCATTCTTCACCTTCTGCACATTCAACACCCACACAAGGATCATCTGTCATTAAACATGTACCATTTACACATTTAAATTTAGATTCGTCTGGTATTTCTGAACAAGTAGATTCACAAGTATCGCATTTTTCTGCTGAATGGTATTTCTCCATGTTATTCTTAAACTCGGTTATGTCAGCATCTTTATTGTGAACTAGATAACATCCAAAAGGACATTCTAAATCAGAAAAGATCTTACAATCACTATTTTCTTCACAATAATTAAAAGATGCTTTCATTGCATTAGTATTGTCCTTAAGCAAGATATGATTGACTTTATCGCATACACAGTTATCTTCTTCGCATATTTCGTATTCACCACAGAGTTCTCCAGAACAAAGTTCTTCACTTTTCACACACCTACCATCAATGCAGGTTTCATAACCTTCATGTTTACAATCATACTCAGTAGTTGTCCCACAAGTTGCTTCTTCATTAGGATCATCAGGAGTATAACAATACTTCTCAATTACCTTATCCCCATTACAATAATCCTCATAAGTGTCAACACTATCTGTACATGTTCCTTTAATAGCCAATCTGTCTCCTGGTAAATTTGGGGTTGTTTCAATACATGCTGCATTTACTATTCCTAAACAAATTAATAATACTGCTATAGGCAGAATTCCTTTAATTAACTTCATTCTATCCCTCCTCACACGTTTTATGATTAATTGTGAATATGAAAAATGTTGAATAAAAAATGAAAAAAATAAGAAAAAAACTTAGTGTTTTCTTCTTAAAACCAAAGCTAGGCCAAGGCCCATTAGGGTTGCGAATAAAGCAAATCCTGGTGCTTCTACTTTTAGACCACCTTGGTCTTCATCAGCTGCTCCTGGTTTTGGCTCAAAGTTGACGCTTTTATCAAGCCTAAGTTCTCTATAATCTGCATCTATTACTTCATCAACAAATTCGCCGTTCATTTTTAAGAATTGCTTTTCTTCAACCTCTACAGTTTGTTCTTGTTCAACTGTTGAGACTTCACCAGTTTCTGGATCTTCAACTTCAACCTCTTTCATTTCTTTGGTTTCTTTCATAGTTACCTTAAAAGGTATGTACTTTAAGATACATCCGCTTCTCTTTTCGCCAGGTGAATCTGCATCTATTGTTAAAGACATTGCTTTCTGGCTTGGACCAACATCCATTACAAATCTTGGGCTCACATACTGTGCACCAGAACCAATACCTGCACCTAGGCTAGAAGATACGACTGCATCATCTGGGCTTCTACAAAGCAAGAAACCTTCCATTTTATTACCCATATCAGTATTGACTACATCGAAAATAATCTCTGCGGATTTCTCTCCTGCAATACCGGGGTTTGTTCTTTTCAGCTGTATAGACACATCTGCTAATACTGAGCTAGCTAGAATAAGTGCCACAACTAAAAAAGCTCCGAGCTTTTTCATTCGCATCTACCTCCTTTTTTAATCTTAATACCTATATTTATAAATAGATATTGTCTATACTAATATAGTGATTAGTATATAAAGTTTTCGGATATGTTGTGGGAATTAAGGTATTTTACAGTAATCTTACTACAATTACTCCAATAAGCAGAATTAAGAAAACATGCTCTAGTAGCTTACCTGTTTCTATAAAACCACGTACTTTAAGCTTTGCAAACGGATAAAGAAAGTTAATACCTGATTTAGTAAGTGCGTCTATAGCTAGATGAGATATAAAGCCGATTAAAAAAGCAAGTATATATACATAGCCTAAGATGTAGTATATAATAAATAGCACAAGCGGGATTAACAAGCTATGAAATAGTGTCCTGTGGCCAATAAAGATTTTAATAAAAAATGATAAAGGTTTGATTTTTCTACCAAGTTTTGATTTAGGGTGATCTATGTCTGGGAATAGAGCACCAAACAAGACAAGAGGTATAAATAAATAAGGGTTCACATTAAAGAAACGCAATGCAATTAACCCTACAAGTAATCCAAAAGCTAGATGCGTTCTTGCAAGCATTTTATTTCCTCGCTCCAAAGATAACTGTGCCTAGTCTAACCATATTAGTGCCTTCTTCTACAGCTATCTTATAGCTATCTGACATGCCCATGGATAGAATTCCTAGTTTAGATTTGTCAAAAAGTATTTTCATCTCCTTGAAATAAGGCCTGTCTTTTTCAGGATCTTCGAAATAAGGTGCCATTGTCATCAAGCCAATAAGATTAAGATTCTTTAATGTTTTAATTTGTTCAACAAGATCAAGACAATCTTCTGGCATACAACCTGATTTGTTTGGTTCTTTTGCAATGTTAACTTCAATCATTACATCCATTATCTTGTTTATTGCTTCTGCTCTTTTGTTTATTTCATGTGCAATCTTTATTGAGTCGATTGTTTGAATACAATCAAAGATCTCAACTGCCTTCTTTACTTTATTTGATTGCAGATGGCCAATCATATGAAACCTTACTTTCCCTTTGAGCTGCTGCCATTTAGGTAAAGTATCCTGCACATAGTTTTCACCAATGATTTCTATGCCTGAATCTATTGCTTGCTGTATCTCTTTTATTGTTCTTTTTTTTGTTGCTGCAACAATAGTTACATTAGAAGGAAGTCCTGATTTGATTCTTTGGATGTTTTCTTTAATCATTTTTTCTTTTTAATGAAATCTGCAGCTTGTTTTTTTAGTTTAGATTCATCTAAACGCGCGCCAATCTGGCTGATTACCCTTGCAGCCATGAAACTACCTAAATCACCTGCAGTATGTAGGCTTTGGCCATGGCTTAATGCATGAAGGAAACCTGCTGCAAACATATCGCCTGCGCCTGTAGTGTCTACTACCTTTGTTTTAACAGGGTCTATTTTAATTAAGTGTTCGCCTTTCTGCACTAAAGAGCCTTCTGCTCCAAGTTTAACAACAGCAATTTCTGCAAGTTTTGCCAACTCGCTTGCTGCTGCTTCTGCTTCTTTTTGTGTGAACGCTTTTGCTTCCTCTTCATTAGCAAAAACCACGTCTGCATATGTTTTTACAATATCAAGCAAATCTGCATGGTTTCTTCTTATAAGATTAGGATCTGCTATATCAATTGAGATCTTAACGCCTGCTTTTTTAGCTATATCCATTGCATACAGCATTGTATCTCTTAGATTTTTGTCTTCCAATTCATAAGCTGTTAGATGCAGATATTTGCTGGAGGTGATATCTTCATCAAGAAGGTCTTCTTTTGCCAATGTAAGTGCTACACCAAGGTGAGTTGCAAATGTACGTTCTGAATCAGGTGTAATAAAGGTAATTGCTCTGCCTGTAAGACCTTTAGTTTTTTTAAGTTTTGATGTTATTCCTTTTTCGATAACTTTTTGTTCATATATTGCACCGTGCTCTTCATCTCCAACTCTACCGCATAATACAACAGAACCTCCTAAAGCTGCTATACCTGAAATAGTGTTTGCTACTGAACCACCTGGAGCTAAAGTTACTTTTTCTTTTTTTATTCTCTCTTGAATCTTTAGAAGCTGCTCGTGTTCAACAAGATGCATTGCGCCTTTTTCTAAATTCAACTCCATTAAAAGACCATGATCTACTTGAATAAGCATATCCATCAAAGGATTCCCAATACCAATAACATCATATTTCATATAATCACCTAGTGAGAAGATAGAAGGTTGTTATTTAAATATTTGCTTTAGAATTAGAAATACTTGACCTATTCCGTTTTGCTCACTAAAAACGCGTTCGCAAAACTCCATCTGGCCATGCCATCAATGCTTTCAGCATTAATGGCATTGATGGCACAGACGGTCAAGTATTCCTAAATATTTCCCTTGGTTGGTGGATTAACACCCCACTCTTCCTCATCATTGATTTCATCAAAGAAATCTCTTTGTAAAGACTCGCCTTTCTGTGCTGTAAGTTGCCATTCTTTTTCCCAGGCTACTGAATCTGCAACCTGGCCGTATGTGTTTTTTAATTCTACTTTAGCGCCTCTGTTGCTAAGGCCAAACTTAAGCGGCTGGATGACCAGGGTTGTTTTTGGTTGGATTGTTTCTTTGAGCAGCATTGATTTTTTGCCATAGTAGAGTTTCCAAGCTGTAATGTCTATTTCTTGTTCAGTTGGATTGTAAAGTTCAATGAATTCTTCTTCTGCATCCTTGCCCTCAGTATCATAGTAGACTTCTGAAAGCACAATAGAAATATTTTCTGCTTCTTTACCATAGTGCCAGAGATTATTGAATTCTTCAAGATATTTTTCTGCAATATCTGGATCGTATATGATGATTACATTCTCATCGTTTCTTTTGTCAGCGTTTGCTGAAGGGTTGAATGAACCAGTTACAACAGTGAGGTTATCTATAATAAATACTTTATGATGTAGATTAGCAGGGTTTTTGTCTATATCAACTTCAATATCTGCTTTTTCAAGTTTATCTAATTCAGAATATTTGCTTGCTTGGGTTTTTTCAAATAAGCCTTTGACTTCTATGCCGTTTTTGTGAAGTTTAATAAGAGTATCTCCAACATCATCATGAGTAAAACTGAATGTCATGAAATTAATGCTTTTATTTGCTGTGCTAAGTACATCTATTAATCTTTGTGCGCATTGGTCTTCTGGGCAGAAATAATTTTCAATCTTTTTGTGGTTGTAGTAGATGTAAGGGAACTTTATTTTTTCGCCTTTTCCAAAGGTACCATTCCATAGTTCTTGGAATTCTGAGTTATAGTTTTTAACTAAGGCTTGTGAATTTATTTTAAGTGCATTATTGTTATTATGAAAGCTGCCACGTTCTGTAGGGTTGAAGCTGCCTGTCCAAACAGTATGGTTGTCTAGAATACAGAACTTGTTATGAGAAAGCTGGTTTTGGTTATCAAAACGAATGAATGTAAAATTGTTTAATTCATGTTCATAATGATTATCTACAACTACCCTTACATCTATACCATTTTTGTAGTTGGTGTCGAATGCAATGATCACATCTTCTAGATCAAGGTCAAAGAATGCACAATGGATTGTTTCTTCTGCACTGCTTAAGAATTCTGTAAGGAAATTATTACAATTATCTCTTGGGCAGAAATAAAGTTCAATCTCTTTACCTGTATCGCTTGGTGGTGTGTAGGTTTCATGATTGATTATAGTGATAGTATCATTAGTAGTTATTGGTTTTTGACAGCCCCACACTAATAACAGAACTATAACAAAAACTAAACACCGCCCCAGCTTTTTTTCTCGCTGTGAGCGTTTTCGAATTCGTGCCATTCTACATAATCCTTTTTAGGTTTAGGCTCTTCTTTTATCTTTGGCTTAAACAATTTCTTAAAAAAATCCTTAATCTTCATTTTGATAATACCTCGCATAGCTGGTTTATGCTCCTCAACAAACTGAATCTAGTCTGAGGATGTTTCTTTTCTATGTTATCAAGCATGTTATATACTGGAGTTTTTATATTTTGTCTAAATTTAAAGCCTTTTATCCTTGCTAAAACGTTTACTTCTCTGAACGTTACTGGCCTTAGCAGTTTAATGTACTTGGTTGTTATGCCAAGATTTGTTGGTGTTTTTTTGTTATTGAAGAAGCTTTCAAGGAATAGAATTGCTTCATCATCCAAAGTCCATGGAAACACTATTTTATTGGCTTTTTTTGTTTTTGCAAACTGCTTAATTTTTTTATTGTTGAAGAAATCTTGTGTTTTAATTTCTTTGTAGAATATCTTTACTGGAAGACCCTTGATTATCTTTTTCACTAAATACTCTGAAAACCTATCCATGATTAATATTCTGTCATTCTTTCTAAAAAACTTATTTAATCTAACGTATTTTCGGATTCTTTTCTCAATTAATCTGGAGAAACAACTATTGCATACTTTTTTTTCTACATATTTTACTGTTGCTTTTCCTTTTTTACAGTTTTCGCAGTTCATTATAAGGGGAGAAGATACGGTGGTATTTAAATAATAAGGTTACTCAAAAATGAGTAAGTACCACTTCAGAGTACTACATTGACCGAAAGATTTAAATATTTAGAATACTATTCAAGAGTAGGAACAGGGTGCGAATGGCAGATAGGACAATAATATTTTATAACAAATCACAATCACCTCTTTGTCCCTCAAGTCTTTACAAAAGACTTGACAGAAAGTGTGGGTTTTGCTAAAACACGCTCAAGCCCACAAAGGGAGGAGAGGAAGAGAATAACGATCACCTCTTTTTCCCTTAGGAAGAATCCGCAAGGGTTCTTCCAAAGGGTTTTAATATGATTCTTAATTAGGATTTATGTTTTCTCTTTTTTCTTCTGTGTCTGTTTACTATCTTTCTTATGAATATCGCAGCGAAAAAACCTAGAATAAAACCCGCTATAAGGATCCTTAATTCTAATTTATATGTTTTAATGATTTGAAGATGAGTCGGTTTTTCTTCATCTGATTTAAAATATATATCAAGATTACTAAGTTCAATTGCGTATTCGCTATATAATAATGCCGAATACTTATCACCCTTAGCAAGGTCCCTAGCATAAACATAATAACTATAACCTAGAATTGGGAATATGCCTTTTGTAGTTTGTTTTAGGATGCTTCTTCTTGATGCATCTATTTTATTAGTTATAACTTCATTAAGATGTTCTTCAGCAAGACCAATTACACTGATAATTGTATTAACTTCAGCTTTTGCTTTTGTTGCTTTGAATATACATAACTCATAATTTCTATCGTCAAAATTAGTTTTTGCATAATCCAAATCATTCTTAGCATCTTTAATTGCAAAAGGTAAAAAAAGCAGAATATAATTTATCCTTTCTTCTGCTTCAGATATTTTCTTAAGGCAGGTCTCTTTTAATGATTCTTGGTCAAGATTAAATTTGGTGCTTTTTTTACCGAAGAATTGTGACCAGGATTTTGCACTATACAACCGTTCTGTGCTGTAAGCAAGATCACCAATGTAAGATCTATTATCAAAGAGGCTTTCCTTTGTTTTATTTAGATTTTCAAAGGCATCAGTGAGTCTTTCTTTTACAACCATGTATGTTTGCAGATCTGTTATTGTAGTAATATCAATATTAGTCTCTTCATTGAACTGATGCATATCTTGTTCTAACTTTTCCATTAGTGATAAGGTTTCTTCCATAGATAGATTCATTAGGTTAAGGAGTAGTATTTTATACTGTAGATTTGCACCGAAACAATAGCTTGCTGCTGAGTAATAGCTTGTGCTGTTATATGCGACTGCTGCTTTTTTTTGTAAATCAACTGCTTTATCTCCAACTTCAATCAATTCTTTCTTAGTAATGCCTTTAAGATCATATTTTAACAACTCTGTTTCATATTGTTTTGATTTATCACATAATTGTTGCGCTAACTGCCTCATAGTTTCTATATAAGTTGGATCTACTTCAAGATTTTCTTTGTAAGTTTTTATTTCTTCACCAGTCAACTCAGACATTGCTTGGTCTAGGCCAGCTACTTCAATAAGATCTACACTAAGGTTTGATGCATGTTTTTTAAGGTCAAACGTTTCATTGTTATCTTTAATAAAACGTGTGCCTTTTGGGATGAGTACTTTTTTAATGTTGTTCGCTGCAGCTGCATTAATTTTTTCCCTAAATCCACTAACTGGACCAATTAAACCGCCTGAATTAATTGTGCCTGTAATTGCAATGTTATTGTCAACATCTTTCTCTTTTAACATTGCTGCTGTAAGTAAAGCAATTGCGCTACCTGCAGAAGGCCCACCTACAATCGCTGAGTCTGCTTTTATAGTATAAATGAAATCAAGACTGGCACAATCGATATCAAAATGATTACAAGCAATCTCTTTAGCAAACCTTGTTGAAACCTGGGTATCAAGTTTAGAATAGGGGTAGGTATCAATAAAAACACGACCATTCCCTGGTTTAATTTCAAGAAATAAGTCAGCTATACTTCCTTCAAACCCCTTACTTGACTCTGAGACTGCAAGAAGTTTCATGTGCCCTTGAGGGATATAAGAACTAGTAAAAGGGATTAAGAACAAGATTAAAAACAGATAAAAAAAGGTTTTACTTCTTCTTTTCATTTTCTTCATCTTGTTTTTTTGAAAAAAAGTTCTTATTCTGCCCAAAAACATAAACAAACACCAAAACAAAACTGAAAGCTAGTAGGACTATCCAAAGTATATCCTCTTCACTTGATCTTTTTGGCGCTTCTACAATTGGTTCTGTTGGAGGCATTATAGTATCAGAAGCTGCTTCTGAGTCTGTGTCTAATGTTTGGTTTGAAGCTTCTACTGCATCTACAGTTGTTGTTTTCTTTGGTGGAGGAAGTTTTTTGTCAGCTATAATTGCAAAATACGAATAGCTTGGGCTTTTTGCTTCGTAGAAACTAAAGTTAATATCTTCTTTTATTTTCTTTGTTGGAAGTTCAGTATATGTATCATTTACGTATCTTATCAGTGTAACTCTGTTTTTATCATAATTGTTTACTTTAAACCAGGTTTTGTTTACTTTAAATTCAATTGTTGCCTGTTTGAATTCCTCTGTGCTAAGTTTATTGTTGCTTATTTCTAGGTATTGGTAAACAGGTTTAGTTGGTTTTTTTAGTTCCTCTGGTTTTTTCCCTAGTTTAGTTATCTGGAATGTTACACTGCTTCCAGATTTCTTTGGGACAAAAGTACTACTGGTTACAGCTATAGCTGTTTTTTTCACAGTCACTGTAGCTGGCTGGTTAGGTGTAAGCGTAGAAAAGAAATGTGAAGCTGTTGTACCTTGTGTGCTTAGAGATGGACCGCCGCCACCTCCGCCGCCGCCACCACCACCACCATTGTTTCCGTCACCGCCTGAACTGCATGCATTGGTGTTGAAAGTACATACGTCAAAACAGCTAAGTGTGCCGCTTGCAAAACCCTGTGTAACACAACTCTGGCTATTTAAATCGTCAAGATCACATTGCTCATCTCCGTTCCTTATTGTATCACCACAATAGGTTACATTAAATGAGAATGTCTGGTTAACTTGATTACCTACAGTGTCGTTTGCAAAGACTGTAAAATTGTTTCCTCCGTCTGTTGGAGCTACAATTGTCCAGTTATAAATAGTGCCTGATTGGTTCGTTAGATTCATAGGTGTGATATTATAGGTTAAGTTCACGTTGCTTACATTGCTGTAATCAGTTACATTCACTGAAATAGTTAGGTTATTGCCTGATCTGATTGTAGTGTTATGTGTGGCAGAGATTGTAGGCTGGGTTGTATCTTTCACTGATATGTTCATTGTTAATTTATCTGAATACTGTCCATCTGATACATTTATGCTTACATTATAAAGTCCAGGAGTAAGATAAGTTTTTGTCGTGTTTTCTGTGGTTGCATTTGTGTTGTCTCCAAAATCCCAGGTATAATTAAGGTCTGGCCCATCCGGATCATTCACAGATACTTTAAAAGGAGTTGCATTATTTAGTTCTATTCTTGAATTATTTGCAGGAGTTGTAATGTTAATTATTGTAACTACACGGTTTGTGTTGTTCACTGTGATGTTCCACCATCTAGAAGATTCCTTTGCCAGGTCTGAAACTATAAGTGTAATATTATGGTAGCCTGCATCTGAAAAGTTTGGTTGGTAGGTGAAATTTATTTCTGTACTGTTTAATGTACCATCGATTAACCATTGATAATTTATAGTATCACTATCTGGGTCTGTTGCAGATTGGTTAAAGAACAAGCTTGAGTTTTCATTAACAGATGCGTTTGTTAATGGGAAAAAATAAGTAATATTTGGTGGGCTATTGTTAAGGTTATAAGTGAGTTGATCTGAGATGCCTGTATTATTATTTAGATCTATACCATATACCTTTAAGGTTATGTTACCACTTAATGTAGCTGTTTTGTTAAGGTAAAAATTAGTGCCTTCACCATACATAGTAAAATTTGTTCCATTGAAGTCAAGCAAAGCTGAGTTTAGCTCTTCATTACTGGTGACATTAATGTTAAAGACTGCCTGTGATATTGCTGATTCATTGTCTGGGGTTAAGTTCAAGAAAGTAATTGAAGGAGAGATTGCGTCTACAGAGATTAAAGCTTGGAAAAGGTCAATCCTTGGAAGGTCTATGCCACTGAAACTTATATCAAAGCCAGTTTGGTTTAATGTATCTCTTATCTGGAAATGAGTTAGGCTTGAATTATAGCTTAGTAAAATTCCTGCTGCACCTGCTACATGCGGGCATGCCATTGAAGTACCTGTACCTGTTGCATAAGTATCATCTGGATAGGTACTGTAGATACTATTACCAGGAGCTGCTACATCAACCCAAGTCCCGTAATTTGAATCTGAATAAGTACTATCATCAGTTGAAGTGCCTGCCACTGCAATCACATTACTATAACCTGCTGGATAGTTTACAGTAGTCGAACCGCTATTACCTGTAGCTGCAACCAACACTGAACCACTATCTGCAGCATAGTCTATTGCATCCTGGATTGCAGAAGAGTTTGCAGTTGATCCGAAACTCATTGAGATGACTGATGCGTTATTATCTGCTGCATACGTCAAAGCCTGTACAATATCATCTGCTGTAAGGTGTCCATTACCATCGCTGCCTTTGTAACCTGCTCTTACAGCCATGATTTTGCAGTTCCAACATACACCAGCTATACCTACACTATTGTTTGTTGCTGCTGCTGCTATACCTGAACAATGTGTACCGTGGCCGTCGAAGTCAGTAGGATTGATATCTTCGCTTGTACAATCCTCGCCATTGGCGCATGAACTATTGTCTGTGAAGTTCACAAAATCATAACCTCTTATATCATCTACATACCCATTACTGTCATCATCTAAACCATTTGCTTCAATCTCATCTGTATTGTTCCAGATGTTTGCAGCTAGGTCAGGATGATCCCAATCTACACCTGTATCAATGATTGCAATTATAATTGAAGAATTGCCTTGAGTAATGTTCCATGATTCATTTGCTCTTATCCTTGCAGGACCCCATTGTGAACTAAATGAAGCATCATTAGGTTGGTAGAATACATCAAAGATATAGTTAGGTTCTGCATACTCTACGTTTGGATCATTATTGTATTGTTGCAATATAGTCTCAATATCTTGTTCTTCTGAGATTTTTATCTTAACTGGTCTAGGTTCTTCGTGCTCTATTTTACTAGTTGCCTTAGTGAATCTGTTTGAATACATTCTATCTTTCACTGTAAATGCTTTTTTATTCTCCACTTTTGGTTGAGTTTTATACTTAACAATAATCTCGCCTGGAACATAGTTTTGTTGAGCTGAATCCACAGAATAATCGATTGTTAGTGTGGTCTCTTGGTCCTGGTTAGAGCCTACGGCAATAACACTAAATAAAACTAGAAATATACCTAAGTAAATCACATATCCCCTCATTTTTCGAGTTGTTAATTATATTAGGCTGAGTGTATATAAATTTTGCGCTAAAGGGTAAATTTATTATATCCAAATTACATCCCAGAGAAATATGACCAAACAACTTATCATAATGGGAATAGATCCTGGCACTACACTAGGTTATGCAGCCCTAGATTTGAATGGAAAGGTTGTTGCTATAGGTTCTTCTAAACAGATTGGATTAGATAAGTTGATTAGGATTACTACTAAGATAGGCAAGGTTGTTGTTGTAGGTTGTGATAAAGCAAGAGTGCCTTCATTTGTTGAAGAATTTTCACGGAAATTTAGAGTGCGGCTGGTGTGGCCTAAAGAAGACTTGCTTGTTAGTGAGAAAAAAGATTTTGTAAGAGGGTTTGATTATAAAGATGATCATCAGAGGGATGCACTTGCTTCAGCATTGTTCGCATTAAAACAAGTAAGGAAACTATTGAATAAGGTGGATGTTTTTGTCAGAAGGAATCAAAAGGAGAAGTACTCTGATAGGATTAAAGAACTGGTTCTTACTACAGAAAGGCTTTCAATCAAAGCTGCGTTTGAGATGTTAACTAAACCAGAGAAAGAGCATGTAAAAAAGATTAGAAAAGTAGTTGAAAGCAAAGTGCTAAGTAAAAAGGATTATTTTGAGCTTTATGATAAATTGAAAAAGGTGTACAAAGAAAACGACCTTGTGTTAAAACAGAATAAGAGATTAAAGAAAGAAGTTTTTGATTTGAATAAAAGAGTAAATAAATTAATAGTAAAAAAGGAAAAAGAAGAGAAAGATAAAAAAACAAAACAGCAGCTTAGTTTTAAGGAAAAAAATATTGGTTTTCTAAGTAATCAGATTAAGTTCCAGGAGAAAGAATTAAGATGGTTAAGGAAAGATATTGAGGTTCTTAATAGTTTTTTAGCTGACAGCTCTAAAAGCGTGCTTATTAAAAGATTGAATAATTTTGGTTTGAAAGGTTTTGAAAAAAGGGATAAAAAACTGCGCATAGTTCAAGGAGATGTACTGCTTGTTGATGATGTTTCTATAATTAGTGAAAGAGTTATTGGTTTATTAAAACAGAAAGTGGATGTGGTTGTTTACAAGAAAAATCTAACTAAGAAATTAGAGAAGAAGTTGCCTTTTGTTTTTATTAATGCTGGAAAGTTGAAGTTAAAAGAAACAAAGTATTTTGCCATTGTTGGTGAGAAGGAGTTTAATATAGTTAAGAATAAGGTTGGGCTTCTAAAAAAGATTGTTTTTGACTATAGAAAAACTAAATAAGGTAGATGTCGTCTTTGTCTAAAACTACTTTAACTTTTTCACCTAGTTTTACTGATATCTTATTTTTTGGTTCAATATTTTCATAGGTTTCTGGGTGAAGTACTTCTATATGTGGTTTTATTTTGCATACAGTGGTTTTATATTTCTTCAATACTTTGTAGTCTTCTATTTTAAAGGTAGTTTTTTTGTTTGTGGTAAGGTTTGTTCCTGTAACTTTTTTATCTAAGCTAGTTACTTTGATGATCTTGTTGTTGATTTTTAGGATATCTCCTTTTTTGAAGCCATAGAGTTTTAACAGCACGTTTACCCTGTATATGTCTTTGCTAGTCTGCCTATCTCTTGAGAATAGCTGTGGGCTGATCTTAAGGATTCCACCGAAATGCTGCCTTAATTTTCTTCCAAAACTTTGGATATATTTTTTTGAGGTTATGTAATAGTCGAAGCCGCCTTTTACCTTTTTGATCTTAGTTACATAGACTTTCTTCTTCTTCATCTTAGGGTATTGTTCCTCTATAAATTCAACTACTTCTTTGCTTGGATTCCTAAGTTGCAGTATACCTTCAAAATACTGGCCTGTTTTCATGTTAGATTACTAAAATCGCAACCTTTTTAATACTTTACTAATTTTTAACCTGCTATGGAAGAAGGTATTGGCATTGATAATATCAAGAAAAAGGAGAAACAAGTAGAGAAGGATATAAAGATATTAGACAAGGATCTTAAAGAGAAGATCAAAGCTGAAGATAAAGTGCTTAGGAAATTGGAGAAAAATGAGAAACAAAAGAAGAAACTAGAGAAAGAAAGGATAAAGGATATGAGTTTTCTTAAACTTGTTCAAGGTAAACACGATTTTAGGACATGGATAAAATGGATGTGGTGGTTTATCTGGGAAGATGATTCTATGTGGAGCTGGATTGTTAACATAGTTCTTGCTTTTGTATTGATTAAGTTTATTGTATACCCTGGCCTAGGTCTTGCTTTAGGCACTTCACATCCAATTGTTGCTGTTGTTTCTGGATCAATGGAACATGAAGGTTATGTTTTTGATAGCTGGTGGGATAATAACAAAGAGTGGTATATTAACCACGGTATTGATAAAGATTTGTTTTATTCCTTCAGATTCAAGAACGGGTTTAATAAAGGAGATATAATGGTTCTTTATGGTAAAGAGCCTAGTGATATTGAGATTGGTGATGTGATTGTTTTCAGGGCCGTACGGCCAGAGCCAATAATACACAGGGTTGTTAAGACATGGGATGAGTACGATGGCTACTATTTCCAGACTAAAGGAGATAACAACCCCACATCTATTAGCACTGTGATGTTAGATGAAACACATATTGAAGATAAAAGAGTAATTGGCTGTGCTGTTTTTAGATTACCTTGGCTAGGTTATGTTAAGATTGGGTTTGTTGAATTAATGAAATTTTTACATATTATGTAGGTGGTTAATGTGAGATTTTGTCCGAAATGCAAATCAATAATGATGCCAAAGAAAGAAGGCAAAAAGACTATAATGAAATGTTCATGTGGTTATATTGATAAAGAAGGCGGTAGTGTGCATATCTCTGAAAAGGTCAAAGCTGGGAAAACTATAGAGGTTGTTGATAAAGAAGTTGAGACCTTACCAACTACAGAAGCAGAGTGCCCGAAATGCAAGAACAAACAGGCTTATTTCTGGGAAGTACAAACCAGGGCAGCAGACGAACCTGCTACAAAGTTTCTTAAGTGTACCAAATGCAAACATATCTGGCGTGATTATAGTTAAAGATGGAACTTCTGGTTAAAGATGGAAGACTGAAGGTTGTTGTTAAGCCAAATTCTTCTAAGAATGAAGTTTTGGGTTTTGATTCTAGTCGTGATGCTTATAAGATTGCTGTCAAAGCTGCTGCTGACAAAGGGAAAGCCAATAAAGAGCTGGTTAATTTTGTTTCTAAGTTGTTGGGAAGTAGGGTTAAGATTGTGAGTGGGAAAACTTCTAAGGTTAAAGTGTTGAAGACAAAAGGTTTATAAGTGGTTTAGTTTTAGTTTAATAAGAGGTGATTATTATGGAACAAAAACCATTAGGAATTTTTCAGATTGTGATTGGTGGAATTGCGCTTCTAAGCTTTTTATTTGTACTTAGAATGGGTATGGGAGTAGGTTTTACTACGTTGCCCTTATTGTTTGGAATGTATGCTATCTTAACTGGAGTGTATAATGTAGGCCAAGTAAAATGAAAACATACTCACTAACGTTCGTAGCCTTCATTTTTGATAGTTGTATAAAAAAGAGGTGTCAAAAGTGAAGACTCTGGTAGTTTTTTATTCAAGAACTGGAAACACTAAAGAAGTTGGTGAAGCTATAGCTAAGTTGCTTGATTGTGATTATGAGGAGATAATTGATACTAAGAACAGAGACGGTATTGTTGGTTATTTTGTAGCTGGCAAAGATGCTGCTTTTAAAAAACTGACTGAGATTGGAGAATTGACTAAAGATCCAGCTGAATATGATTTAGTTATTATAGGTACCCCAATATGGGCATTTACATTAGTACCTGCTATAAGGACTTATTTAGGAGTAAACCAGCACAAGTTTAAGAAAGTCGCTTTCTTCTGCACACAAGGTGGCAAAGGAGCTGAGAAAGCTTTTGAGGTCATGGAGCAGATGACAAGCAAACCATTAGCTACAGCTGTTTTTATTGACAAGGATATTGTTAAAAGCGAATACATGGATAAGGTTAAAGAGTTTGTTGAGAAACTAATTGAGTTTTCCCATTAACTTTTTTTCTTTATTAAACAAATCCCTGAATATCTTCTCGTAAGCGCTTGCACTCTTATACAGATGTAAGAAATAATAGATTTCTTGTTTTTCATAATCTGATTTTTGTTTGAATTCTGCTAAATCTTCTTTGTTTGCAGGGACGAGTTTGCTTTTCTTGATTATCTTTTTTAGCTCTTTAAAATGCGATTTTACTTGTCTTAATTCATGGTGCTCAAGTTTTAATGCTTTTTTTTCATCTTTTTCTAGTTTTTCAATGTCGTCTTTTACAGCTCTCCACTCACGATGTTTTATGTCTTCTTTAAGTTTATTTAGAATATGCTCTTCTTCTTTTTCTATACGGAGGTTTTTAAGAGAATCTGATTCAACTATATCTTGTAATTCAGCTAATTTATCTGTTAATTCATCTAAGAATTCCACCTTGTCCTCTGAAACAACGTCATAAAGATGTGATACAATCTCTACCAAAGACATAATTGTATTGAAAAGTTCATGCTCATCCTTGACAAAATGCTTTTCTACATCTATAAACTCCCTAATACATTCAATTGCGTAATCTGCGTTTCCTTCACAAGGATATTCATCTGCCATATTTCCTATTGTATACTAAAACCTATAAAAATCTTGTTAAAAACACAAAAAAAAGAATAAGCCTACTTACATCTCGCTTGCTTTTTGGATTAAAGTTACGTTCTGAGCTATTGGCCCACGTTCGCCTTCAGCTCCATCGAAAGACACTTTATCATTATCTCGGATAAATGTTCCTTCTGCTAGAGCGGATTTGTGTACAAAGTACTCTTTTCCGTCTTCGCCTAGAATAAAGCCAAACCCTTTACTCCCATTGAACCACTTAACTGTTCCTTCCATTTTGTTTTTTCCTCCATAAAATAATAGACCATAGAAATGATTACCCCTTTTTAAAGTTTGTTCATTTTTTCCACTGTTTTCTTGAAAGCCGCTATCTGCTTCTCACTGAGTTTTCCGTATCTTAGATAGTTGATCTTGATGTTTCTCAGGAAAGAGTTTTGTTTATAGAATTCTTCAGGGATGTCAAACATCTTTTTCATCTCTGGATCCTTGACTTCACCCTCTAATTGGCTTTTTTCACATTCGTAACATACTGCAAAAGGCATCTTCCTAGTAACAACTAAAAAGTTCTTCTTGCATCTGTAACATCTTTGCTTAAATTTAACCATAGAAAATAAGAAAGCGTGGTTGTTTATAATGGTTTTGTTTTTGGAAAGATTTATTAACATTTACTTATAGAATAGTAAATAGGTGATAAACATGAGTTTTGTAACTTGGATGGAATCTATGGTAAAGAGGTTGAAGTGGTATGATATATCTTTGGTTAAGTTGAGCACAGCTGCGTTTATATTGATGATTGCTAAGTTTTGGGAAGGTCTTCTTGCTTTAGATTGGTACTGGTACTTAGTTATTGCCTTAGTAGCTGCTATTGGGCCTATTAGCAGGATGTTCGGGAAATAAGAAAGATTTATTAATCAGTTAAAAAAAGTATCTTTATGGCAGAAGTTTTAACATTACACAAATTGTACATACTGATAATATTACTCGTAGCAATATTCCTAGTCTTCAAGGATGAATTTCAAGATCCAATGTTTAGGACATTGTTTCTAGCTGCAGTTATATTTCTAGCCATAGTTGTCTTTATTTTCAAGAAAAAAGAAAAGAAGAAAAAGAAGTGGTAGGAAAAGGTTTTTAAACTACTAGATTATTAACCAAAATCAGCAGGGAGGATTTTAGTTAAAATGGGGGCTGAAATGAGTGTAAGAGAATTAATATATCGACTCCAAATGCAGGGCTATGGTTGTTTTGAAAAACATACTGTCATTATAGCACTACTAGTTACCTTTATTTTAGGTTTAATAGCTGGATGGGTTTTTTTCATTTTAAGAAAGGAAGAAAAAGAACCTACAAAAACAGAGTTTACAGCAAGCGAATTTGTTATGATGGGAACTCGGCCCAAGGAAAAATTAGCTCTTAATAAGATTCCAGATGACAGCACCCCATATATTGAAAAGATCAGTTTTTTCTGTAAACTTTTCAATGAAATAGGTATAAAATATGATCCTAATTCCGGCTCTGACTTCATGAAGATTTTTATAGATTTTGATAAAAAATACAAAGCTAAAGACTTTAAAGCACTAACTATCAAAGAGATAGTGGTTGGGCTGTTCTTTTACTACAAAGCGCATAAAGGCAAAACAAACCACAAATACATAAACAAACTATTGGGCTTGCTAAGAAAGAAAACTAAGTGAAGAAAAGGTTTTTAAACTCTGATTTCTTGTCTTTGTTTATATTTGCAACAGTTAAGAAGAAATAAATCAATATTTCTTCCAATCCAGATTATTCAAGAAGTCATCCACAGATGTCTTCTCATTCACAACATCAAGAACATCTTGCTTTGTTGTTGTTACTTCTTCTGTTTTTTTATTGTTCTCATACACCTGTACAATTATTTGATTCGATTTTGTAATCCCTGACACTGTTCCTAAGATACCTAATACAGAAGCCTCTGAATTATAACCTTCAGGCAATTCAAACCTTACTAGAACACTTTCTTCTTTAGTATCAACAAGAGCATCAAAACCATCTGCAAGCAATGCTTCATATATCTGTGTATTTTCTTTTATGAAATCCCTTTCTCTAGTTACTTGTGTGCATCCAACAAATGTTATTAATATTATTAGTAAAAGCATCTTGTATCTCATTTCAATCACCCTCAATACAGGCGCCATCTACGCAGCCATGTTCACAGAATCTGGGGGATGGGCCTGAACCTAAAACACCACTCCTTTCTCTACAACTAAATTCTATGATCATACCGCCTGGCATACCTTCATCACTTTCCCGGCATTTGTCTGTAAATTCACCGTAATGACCTCGTTCAATTAAAACACCTTCATCATCAAGTGTGTTATGGTTAGTTA
>CAZJZJ010000025.1:0-19931 GCA_964550525.1 uncultured Methanosarcinales archaeon | reverse complement strand
CCTGAAGAAGAAAAAGCAAAAGAAGTAGACGAAGTAAAAGACGATGTTTACACAGAAAAAGGTGTAGAACAGGAGCTTGCAGATGATGAAGTAACTCCTGAAGAAGCTGGTTTTATGCACGGAGAAGAAGACGCTCATGAAGCTATCTGCGCTAACTGCAACAAAATCCTTAACAAAGACGAAGATGAATTCATAGAAAGAGAATTCGAAGGCAAGAAATACTGGTTCTGCAGCCTAAAGTGCGCAGACGAGTACGAGAAGAAGAAACAAGGATGATAATTCCAAAATGACATTGCTCTGCGGAGTTGAAGAAGCTGGCCGTGGCCCTGTAATTGGCCCGATGGTAATGTGTGGTATTACTATAGATGAGAAAAAAGAAAAAGATCTAAAGAAGATCGGTGCAAAGGATTCTAAGTTATTAACTCCAAAACAACGTGAATATCTTTATAAAAAAATCATTGCAATTGTTAAGGACTATAAAGTTGAGATTCTAAGCCCAAAGATGATAGATGATGCACTTAATTCACCAGATTTAAACCTAAATTGGTTGGAAGCGCTTACGTCAGCTAAAATAATCAATAAACTAAAGCCGGATAAAGTAATACTTGATTGTCCAAGCAACAATATAAAAGCTTATTCAGATTATGTTATGAAGCATCTTGACAACAAAAAGATTGAACTTATTGCAGAGCATAAAGCTGACTTGAATCATCCAGTTGTAGGTGCAGCATCTATTATAGCAAAAGTTCTTAGGGACAAAGAAATAGAGAAAATCAAAAAAATAATAAAAGTAAACTTTGGCTCAGGCTATCCTTCAGACCCAATAACCCAGGAATTTTTAAAAAAGAACTACAAAAAATACAAACAATACTTTAGGCAGACATGGAGCACATACACAGAAGTCAAGAACCAGGCTGGCCAGAAGAAGCTTGGAGAATTCTAAACAAGGCTTTTCGAAAGATTTATATAGGAGAATATTCAGGATACAGTTTTAATGGGCAGGAGAAAAAAGAGAAGAGGCATAAGTGAAGAGGAATTCTTGCAAGAAAGTGTTAATGAAAATAAAGATGAAAATGATTATATAGACGATTCTGAGTTCTATGATCCTTCTGAGAGAGAAGATTTAGAGTTCTAGTCCAGCACTTTAATGTTTGTTTCTGGTTTAGATATCTTAACTAATTCTATGCCAGCTCTTTCTAGCAGAGCTTTAGCAGCTTCATCTGGATATTCACCGCAAGTAACATATCTTTTTATCTTTGCGTTGACAAGCATCTTTGCGCACAAGATACAGGGAGAATGTGTGCAGTACATTGTTCCGTTCTCTGTGCTTATACCATGTAAGGCAGCTTGTATCAACGCATTCTGTTCAGCGTGTGTAGCTCTGCATATCTCATGCATTGTACCAGATTTAATACCGCGTTCTTCCCTTAAACAACCTAACTCTAAACAATCTGGCACTTTTGCAGGAGCACCATTGTAGCCAGTTGTAAGAATTCGTTTATCTTTTACAATAACTGTACCAACATGATGCCTTAAACAAGTTGAACGTTCAGCTACTAACAAAGCAATCTTCATAAAATATTCATCCCAGCTTGGCCTTTTAGGCAAAGCAGCTTTTGCACTTCCTGCAAACAGATCCTTGATCTCCATTATATCTTACCTTCATTAACTTCTTTAACAAAATGTTCAAAACTTCTATCATAGGTTGCTTCTCCTTCTGTACTGAAACAACATGCTGGCAGCTGCCTCATCTTTATATGATAGGCCAGGCATTCACAGCAAATACCCTTCCTACTGCAACCCCCATAAGTGCAATTACAATGTTTTAAATTAGATTCTTTTTTACATTCCATAATAACCCCCTCTTTATAGGGGATATTGTGTTAATTATTTAAATGTTACTATGACTTTTTTGTCGCACTAACTTGTTCTCCTGTCTAGAAGTATTTTTATCTCAACTTCACTTATTAATCTATCTAGTGATCTTTATGTCACAGACTAGAGTATTATGGGAGAAAGAGCATGTTTCGTTAGACAAGGTACTAGAATTTATAGATGTTTCTGTAGATGTAATCAGGAATAAAAAGAAGGATGAAGAATTTTTTAAAAAAATAATTAAAGAAATAAAGGAAAAAAATGAAGAAAAAAATAAAAAAGAGGAAATTGAAAAAATAATCAAAAAACAAAAAGAAATATCAGAAGAAGAACCTAAATCCAAAAAAGAAGACATTGAAATTGAATATGGACACGTTCTAGATGAAGAAAACGATAAAGAAACTATCCTTCTAAAATATAATTCAAAAAACAAGAAAGAAAACAAAACAGACTACATCCTTCCATTCATAGAATCACTTTCTTTTACGTATTCCAGAAACAAAAACCACGAAACACTTGACATTTACTACCAAGACACCGCTGGCAATGAATACAAAGTGCGTATTGATTATTCCATTCCTTTTGGTAACTACATGCAAAAACTTGAAGAATCCAGGCAGGACTTCACTAATCTTGCTCCAAACAAATGGGTAGAAAAAATGCCTTTAAGCCCTGGCTTCTATGGTTTTACTTACCTGGGTGAACAGTGGATGGGTGTAAATGATAACCTATTGCCAGCACAAAACTTCAAAACTCAACTCCATGAAGCAATCCACACTGACAATGAATACGAAACAAGACTAATTACTGATTGGATGCTAAGCAGAGAAAAGCCAAAGTATAGGAATTAACCCCTAACTCCAACCTCTTCAATTGTTTTCCCCAAAATCTCCTTGAACTCTTCTAGTTTTTCTTTAGAAAAAGGTTTAACTTTCATATACTCAGGATCTAAAGTACCTCTATTATTCCTAAACTGTTGTATAAAAAACTTCTTTGCTCCTTTCAACCAGTTAGCAATATACTCTGCATCCTCTTTATCGAACAACCCTGGTACAACTGTGCATCTAAACTCGTAATCAGTCCTAGAATTTATTATGATCTTAACGCTTTTCTTAATAGCACTTTTATCTACTTTTGTTTTAACAACTTCATCATACTTATCAAGTGGAGCTTTTATGTCCATTGCAACATAATCTATCAATTCTTCATTAATCAATTTTTGCAACATCTCAGGGTCTGTACCATTTGTATCCAGTTTAACCAATAATCCAAGTTTCTTCAGCTCCCCAATAAACTCAGGCAAATCTGCATAGATACATGGCTCACCACCAGTTATACAAACTCCATCAACCCACTTTCTCTTTTCCTGTAGATAACTTAGAATCTTTTCATGTTCAATAGTAGGTATCTTTGAATCACCAAAAACTAAATCAGGGTTATGGCAGAAAGGGCATCTGAAATTGCAGCCAGAAACAAATAGTACACTAGCTACATAAGGATGATAATCGATAAGAGATGTTTTTTGAAAACCTTTGATCTTTACCATAATAAAAGGTTAAAAGAGCTCTTCAAGCTCTTCTGGTTTGTGTGCTATGTTCACTACATTATTGCTGCTATCAAAGAACAGTATTGTTGGTATAGGTAAACTACCGTCATCATTACGTTGAATCTTATCCTTTAAATCCCTGTAATAATTTCTAAACTCTGCCAAACCTTCTTTTGTAGAAAGGTCAATATGTTCACCTGTTACACTAATATCATTCAAGAATCTCTTAGCTTTCATGCATTTATCGCAATTAGGCATTGTAAATATCTTATAAGCCTTAATAGTGCCTGGATCATTTGTTACAATCGTAGTTTGTCTTGCTAGGTTACCTTCTGTACTTATTGCAACCTTTGCAGCAAAAGGAGTTTCAAGTGTTTTACTTTCCATATACTCTAATCTGTCCTTAAACTCTTCTGCTTTGCCAGGGTTCCATTGCCTGATTGGCCTATAGTAACCTACAATCCTTGAGTAGACTTCATTCTCTTTACCACATTGAGGGCAGTTATACACCTCACCTTGGATGTATCCGTGTATTTTACAGATACTAAATGTAGGTGTGATTGAGAAATAAGGCAGCCTTGTGTTCTCTGCAATCTTTTTTACCAATCTTTTACAAGCCTCACCATTGGTTACCTTTTCCCCTAAAAAGGTATGGAATATTGTACCACCTGTATATAAAGGCTGTATCTCGTTCTGGTGTTCTATAGCTTCGATTGCATTATCTGTTGCATGCACTGGGAACTGGGTTGAATTAGTTAGATAAGGCTCATCTGTACCAGCAGTTATAATGTCTGGGTACATCTTTTTATCCAATCTTGCAAGCCTGTAAGATGTAGATTCTGCAGGTGTTGCTTCTAGATTATACAGATTACCTGTATCTTGCTGGAATTCAACCAACTTATCTCTCATGAACTTTAGTGTTCCTATTGTAAATTCTTTGCCTTCTTTACTTCTTATATCCTTACCTAAGAAATTTTGGCAGCATTCATTCATTCCAACTAGGCCAATAGTTGAGAAATGGTTCCTAAATGTACCTAGATAAACCTTAGTGAACGGCATTAACCCGTTCTGTAGATTCTTTTCAACCATCTCTCTTTTTGTCTCTAGAGATACTTTTCCAAGAGTCATGTAATGGCCAAGCTTCTCAAAGAACTCTTCCTTAGTCTTTGCTTCATAGCCAAGCCTGTTCATGTTGATAGTTACTACACCTACTGAACCAGTTGCATCACCTGGACCCCACATACCGCCAGGCCTTTTAATTAATTGGTTTTGATCCAGGTTAAGCCTGCAACACATTGCTCTTATACTTTTTGGATCAAGATTAGAACCAACATAGTTCTGGAAATAAGGTGTACCGTATTTTGCAGTTAACTCAAACAACACCTTTGCATTCTCAGAGTTCCAATCAAAATCTTTAGTTAAATTATATGTTGGAATAGGGAAAGAGAAGATTCTTCCTTTAGCATCCCCTTTTAACATTACTTCTAAGAATACCTTATTAATCACATGCATCTCTTTCTGGCAGTCACCATAAGTAAAGTTTTGTTCTT
Organism: uncultured Methanosarcinales archaeon; assembly: GCA_964550525.1. GTDB lineage: Archaea > Nanobdellota > Nanobdellia > Woesearchaeales > JANQNQ01 > CAZJZJ01. The sequence continues at coordinate 14,960 of CAZJZJ010000025.1, read as the reverse complement.
TACCACCTACAATAGCAGGCTCGTCTTTCATGTCTTCTGGTACAGTCCAGTCAAATGTAAGGTTAGAGAAAGGATACTGACTACCCCATCTGTTAGGTATATTCAGTGAAAACACCAGCTGCTGTATACATTGTTTTACTTCTTTCTCAGTCATATTGTCAGCTTTTATAAAAGGTGCAAGTAAGGTATCAACTGAACTGAATGCCTGCGCACCTGCAAATTCCATCTGTAAACAGCCTATAAAATTAACCATCTGATGTATAACAGTGTTCATGTGTTTTGCTGGCTTACAATCAACCTTATTTGGGACATCGCCAAAACCTTGTTTTAACAACTTTTGTAAAGACCATCCTGCACAATAACCAATAACAGCATTACTTAGGTCATGTATATGGAAATAGCCTTTTCTATGAGCGTCAGCTACATTCACAGAGTAGATCTCGTTTAATGCATAATTGCCAATAACCTTCCCTGCTGTATATAAAAGTAGACCTGAGAACGAATAATCCTCATTACTGTTCTCTTTAACTTTCCAGTCAGCCCTGTCAAGATAAGAGCTAATTGTCTTTCTTACTTCTATGAATGTATCTTTGGTTTCTCTTAATTTCCTTCTTTGCTGCCTGTATAGTATGTATGCCTTAGCAGTTTTTGCATGGCCTTGCTTTATCAATACCTTTTCAACTATATCCTGGACCTCTTCTACAGTTGGAATCTCTTTATCAGAGAACTGGTATTCAAGTATAGCTACAACTTTATCAGAAAGCTTCTTTGCTGCTTCTTTATCAGTACCGCCAACAGATTCAGCAGCCTTGAAAATAGCATTAGTTATTTTTTCCTGTACAAATTCAACTACTCTACCATCTCTTTTTCTTACTCTGGTTACAACTTTATGTCCTGCACCATCTTCCCCCATCTTATTCACCTCTTGGAAAGTTTTTCCAACTCTTTTTCAAAGGATTCTATATCAGCAAAATCCCGGTAAACAGAAGCAAATCGGATATAGGCAACCTTATCCATTCTTTTAAGTTTCTTCATGACTTGTTCGCCAATTACATTGCTTCTGATTTCAACATCCTTCATTGTTCTTAGCTTAGCTTCAATCTGGTTAACTGTGTCTTCAACTATTTCAGTTCTTATAGGCCTTTTCTCACAGGCTTTTGTAATCCCTGTCTTAAGCTTGTTCCTATCGTAAGGCTCTCTTTTGCCATCCTTCTTAACAACTATAAGATCAATCATCTCAACCCTTTCATAGGTTGTGAACCTTTTACTGCACTTCAGGCACTCCCTCCTTCTCCTAGTTACATCGCCCTCTCCAGTCTCTCTTTTATCCATAACCTTTGTTTCTTCATGGCTGCAGTAAGGGCATATCATCATCTAACACCTGATTTACACATTTTCACTACTCAACAAAAGACACAACATGTTGTGGTCAAACTAAGAACAAACCACAATATCTTGTATTACTAAGAACAACTAGTATTTAAATATTTTTGTGTTATAAAATATAGGATTGGAGTGTACGATTACAAAATCTAGGTTATTATTTATATGATTGGGTTAAACTTTAAATACCACCCTTTCTTCCACCCAAATATGAACCTAATCCAACCTATATTAGAATTATACAAGAAATGCGCAACTGATCTTCCTTCTGATGTAGAAGAAGCAATTGCAGCAGCGCAGAAACAAGAAACAGCTGATTCTCCAGCTTCAAACGCACTAAAAACAGTGCTTGAGAATATTAAGCTGGCTAGAGAGGAAGCTATTCCAATATGCCAGGATACAGGTATTCCTATGTTTTATGTGAATTATCCAGCTGGAATGAAACAAAAAGAGATTCGTGAGCAGATTGTTGAAGCAACCAAACAAGCCACCAAAGAAATCCCACTGAGACCTAACGCAGTTGACTCTCTCAGTGGTAAAAACACAGGGGATAATATAGGCGATGGCATCCCTGCTATTTTCTTTGAAGAATGGGATAATGATTACCTGGAAATCTCATTAATGCTTAAAGGTGGTGGTTCTGAAAACATCGGTCAACAATATAAACTAACAAACAGGGAACTAAAAGCAGCCCGTGATATTGAAGGAATAAAGAAATGCGTAATTGATGCAATGTTTAAAGCGCAAGGCAGAGGTTGTTCACCAAATATTATAGGGGTTGCAGTTGGTGGAACTAAAGATGGAACAATGTGGTTATCTAAGAAACTATTGCTAAACAAAATTGGCAACAGAACTGAACTCGAACAAGACCTTTTCCAGAAACTAAACTCTTTAGGCATTGGACCTTTAGGCCTAGGAGGAAAAACAACTGTGCTTGATATTAAATTCAAATCTTTACATCGGCACCCTGCAAGTTTCTTTGTTGCAGTTAGTTTTATGTGCTGGGCTGCAAGAAGATATAAACTTATAATCAAAGGAGAAAAATGGAACATAGAATAACATTCCCAACCACAGAAGAGGAAATAAGAAAACTCAAAGCAGGAGATACTGTGCTTCTCTCAGGAACAATATTCACAGCACGTGACGCAGCACATAAGTACATGGTTGAACAAGAAATAGAAGAAAACATCAAAGCAGGCCTAGAAAACAGTGCAATCTATCATTGCGGCCCTATTGTAAAGAAGAATGGAGAATGGAATATTGTTGCAGCTGGTCCTACTACTTCTATAAGAGAAGAACCATATGAAGCAAAAGTAATTGAAAAATACAAAGTCAGAGCCATCATTGGCAAAGGTGGTATGGGTAATCAAACCTTAGGAGCATTAAAACAACATGGCGTAGTCTATTTATCAGCAGTCGGCGGTGCAGCAGCCTTACTAGCAAACTCAATCATTAAAGTAAAAAATGTCTTTAAATTAGAAGAATTCGGCATCCCAGAAGCGTTCTGGCAGATAGAAATCAAAGATTTCCCAACTATTGTGACAATGGATTCGAAAGGTGGCTGTTTACATACTGATGTGATTATAAAATCTCAAGAAAGATACAAAGAACTTATTTCTTAACAACAAACAAACAATGATCCTTTTCAAACGGATCAAGAATCCTGTAATCAACTATAGTAATCTTCTGTTCAAGCTCTTTTCTTACTTTATTGAAAATCTCTTTAGGCTTCTTAGTTACATCTATGCTGCGAGCCTTAACTGCCAGTAGCCCAAACCCACCATCTTTCAAGAAAACATCACAATTCTTCAAGAATATCTCAGTCTGGTTGCGTTGAGCAATATCCTGATAAACAGTATCAACCATTGTAACATTGCCAATGTACTGCTCAGGGTGGTTTGCGTCTGCAAGCAGAGGAGTCATATTGCTCCTTTGTTCACAAACAAAAACAAGCTGCCTTACAACTCTAGGTGCAAAATCAAGTGCAAAAACAAACCCTCCTTTGCCTACAATATCAGAGACATGACTACAGGTTGTACCTGTTGAAGCACCTAAATAAAGCACAATATGCCCTTCTTTAATACTGATCTGACTTAGGCCTTTATGCAAAGCTGCACACAGTTTTGAACGTTTAGGATCCCATTCTCTGTATTCTATACCTTTTTCTCTAACCAACTTCTCTGTATAAACCTTCTTCCTTGGAGCAAGGTTTTTAGTATAAAACTGCCTTCTTTTTCCTTTACTCTCGAATACTCCTTGCAGCTTTGTTTGCCTAATCATTTAAAATGTCTCTCCTTACTGATTAAATAAAATAACAGACCCAAATGTATCAATAATTCATAGACTGCTTGTAGATCTCTTACTACTCTTGAAATATCTAATAACACCATTGCAAAGAACAGAATTATTGCAATAATATACCCTGTTTTGTTTAGGTTTTTCAATAGATATGCAAGTACTAGTAAGAATACTCCAAAAACAACATCAGCTATTGAAATATAAGTAACCTGGGTTATATTAAGCCCCCTATAAATCAATAAAAAACCAACTATCAGCAAAAGAGCAAAAATAAATACTACCTCTTTACCTTTTTTCTCTTTCATTTGAATTTCACCTCTAATTGTTTTCTTAGTTTATTCCCAATAAATTCACCTTTATAAAAATCAACCTTAGAAGCAATAGTCCCTCCACAATTTAATATTGCAATTGTTGGTATCAGCTAAAGTTCTTGCAGCTTTACCTTTATCCTCTTTTTTTACTCTTGTAATCAAAGGATGGTTAAAAATTACTCCATATTTAGGCGGTCTTGCACCTGTTTTCATGTGCCTGAACAAGGCTTTTTCTGCACCATAGGTTTGTATAACTGATGCAGGCATCAAAGATAGTTTCCTTAAAGAGCCTGCTAAAGCAAGAAGTTTAGCACCTACTAAAACACCACAAACAGCAAGCACATTAGGGCAAAGTTTCTTCATAGTTTTCTCAAGATATACTTTATGTCTCTCTCTCAATGCATACATATTATTAATCTCTTTAGCTAATTCTTTAATTTCAGCTAAATCCTCTTTACTTAACTCAGCACCCATACTATCTTTTTTATTCACTCTAATCTCTTTCAACAAAGTATCTTTACTTTTCTCCAAAATAAGCCTTGCAAACGCTTCATGACTCTCAACAGTAGGTGAGAACTCTGGCAGATAATAAGAATACCATTCCCTTAACCTTTTAGCTAACATATTAGCTGCTCTGTCAATCTCTTCAATATTATTAATTGCCTGCAGAACAAATATATCTTTTTTAACAGACCCCTTTATCTTCTTCTTAGTCAGCTTAAGGTTATATTCATAGAACTTCTTAGCATCATTCTTGAAATGAGTAAGCACCTTTCTAAGAGCCTTTTTATCATGCAAACTAATCTCCTTGTCAGCTTTGCCTTTAACCAACTTACCGTTTTCATTGAATACAAATGTTCCTAATACATTAGTAAACTGATATTTCATGTTAATTTGATAAATTTGGAATGTATTTAAATCTTATGTTTTGAAAAAATATATAAACTCCCCCACTTTAAACCCCAATATGATACTCATATACATCACATGTAGTTCTAAGAAAGAAGCTCAAAACATCGCTTCTATGCTGCTAGAAAAAAGGCTAATTGCCTGCGCAAACATATTCCCAATCTCAAGCATGTACTGGTGGGAAGAAAAAATACAAAACGATAATGAGTTTGTTTTAATATGCAAAACAAAAGACAATAAGTACAACCAAATAAAACAGGAAGTAAAAAAGCTGCACAGCTATGACACACCTTGTATTCTTAAGATAAATGCAGAACTTAATGAGGAATATGAAAACTGGGTTAATCACGAGATTAAATAATAAACTCTGTCACTCCACTACGTTCCGTTCCTTGAGTTTTGGTTTTGATTTTGTATAGAAAATATTCTCAAAACCAAAACTTTATAAATCCATTTTCCCTCTTTTTCTAAGTCGGTGGTGCAAGATGTCAAACCATTTAATTAAGGAAGTGCAGGTTAGGACTACCTGTGTGTACTGTAAAAAGGATCTTTCTGATAAAACAGGTTGGGAATCTAAGTTCTCCGGAGACCACCATTATAAAGTCCTTATTTGTGATTGTGGCAAAGAAAGCTGGGTTGAAGTTGAATGGGGTGGCTCAGGCCACGATGAATGGGATGGCGAACCTTCTTGGTTAGAAGAGGGTGCAAAGGAAGCAGCTTCTACAGATTCTATAGAAGAAAAGGTAGTAGAGCAAAAACCTGTATAAAACTAAACATTCCTCTGATTCTGGAATTTACCATGATATTTAGCTTTACTTTCTGTACGTTGTAGAATCAGCTGTATTACTCTTGTACCTGGCTTTAGTTTAACAATATTTGGTGAAGCATTGTAAATCTCCAACACCTGTTTATTATTAATGCCAGGCTGCACAAAGTTAGCTGTAATGTGCACTAAAAGCCCTAACCTGGCAAACCTGCTTCTTCCTGATAACCAGCCGCAGATGTCTTCAGGTAAAGCAATTCTTTCTTTGGTTATGCCAAGCACAAACCCACCTGGATTCAGGCTCAATGGTTTCTTTATAGTTATAAACCTTGACATATCCCTATAATCAGTATTCTCATCTATCGCCATCTCATGGCCAAGGTCAAATATCCTGAACTTGTTATCAAGGCTAAGATCAATAGAAGCAGGCCCTAACTGGCTTCTCTTAAAAGGCGTAATCTTGATTCTGCCTTTTTTCATCTCTTCGGAAATCTCTTTTCTTGTAAGTATCATTAAAAATAAATTAGAATCAGAGGTATTTAAATGTTTCTAATGTAACAACTTCACTATCTCACTTGGCAGTTTAGCAACCTTAACTCCGTTCTTTTCAAGCGCTTGTGTTTTAGCTTTTGCAGTACCGCTGCTACCAGAGATAACTGCACCTGCATGTCCCATACGTTTTCCAGGAGGAGCTGTCCTACCTGCTATGTAAGCTACAACCTTCTTAGTTATATTCTTTTTAATAAATTCAGCAGCCTTCTCCTCTAAATCACCGCCGATCTCACCAATCAAAACAATCGCCTCTGTTTCTTTATCCTTTTCAAACTCTTTAAGCGCATCAATAAAATTAGTTCCAATAACAGAATCGCCACCAATACCTATAACTGTACTCTGGCCAATTCCGTTACGTGTTAGCTCATTAACAATCTCATATGTTAGAGTACCGCTTCTTGAAACTACACCAATATTGCCTTTCTTAAAAACATGTCCAGGCATTATTCCCAACTTTGATTCACCTGGAGAGATTATACCAGGGCAGTTAGGCCCAATAACTATCTTCCCATCAGCAGCCTTAACAATATCAAGCACATCATGTACAGGGATCATCTCAGAGATAACTACTATATTTAACCTGTTTTCTAAAGCTTCAATAGCTGCATCCTTAGCAAACTTTGCAGGTACAAATATAATTGAAAAATCAGCTTCATGCTCCTTAAGCGCATCTTTCACAGAATTAAAAACAGGGATTCCTTCAACCTGTTGCCCAGCTTTACCAGGTGTCACTCCAGCAACTATATTCGTGCCATACTCTAACATCAGCTTAGTATGAAAACTACCTTGTTTACCTGTTATACCTTGTACAATTACCTTTGTATCCTTATTAACAATCACACTCATTATTTCACCAATTCAACTATCTTTTTAGCGCATTCTTCCATTGAATCTAAACTAGGAATATTATTCTCTTGCAATATTTTCTTTGCTTCTTGTTCATTGGTTCCAATCATTCTTACAACAAGCGGAATTTTAATCTCTTTCTTCTTTAAATAATTAACAAGCCCATTAGCAATATTATCGCAACGTGTAATCCCACCAAAGATATTAATGAAGATCCCTTTAACTTCTTTCTTCTTAAGAACAATCTCAAGTGATTTCTCCATAACTTCAACACTTGCACCGCCTCCGACATCCAGGAAATTTGCAGCTTTGCCTTTGAAATGTTCAAGCACATCCAAGGTTGCCATTACAAGGCCTGCACCGTTGCCAATAACTGCAATATTTCCATCTAATTCTACATACTGCAATCCGTCTTTGCTAGCAAGCTGCTCAATCTCACTCAACTCCTGTTCTTTACTGAACTCTTTCTGCCTGTAAAGCGCATTATCATCTATCTTAATCTTAGAATCAGCTGCAATCAACTTACCTTTAGAAACAACCAACGGATTAATCTCAACCAAAGTTGCATCCTTTTCTTTCATTATCTTGTATAATCTCTTGACAATCTCAAAAACCTCAGCTCTTAACCCTTTAATCTCAGAGATATCATAAAAATTCTTTTTCTTCACTTTATCAGGGCTTGTTTTAGCTAACTGTTCAATATCAACCCCACCCTGTTCAGAGAAAACTAATGTTAAACATTTATCAGCTCTGTTCACAATAATAGAAGCATACATCTCTTTCTCAATATCAAGTTTCTCTTCAATCAATACTTCATTAATCTTAAGTCCTTTGTAATCTTTACCTAATAAAGAACTAACAATCTCTTTGACATTGTCTTTATTAGCAGTTTTAATCAATCCTGCTTTACCTCTACCGCCAATAAGAAGTTGAGCTTTTACAACTACATCTCCATCTACTTCAACATCTTTATTGTCAGAAACAACACCCTTAGGAACACTAATGCCATATTCCTTTAAAATCCTTTTACCCTGGTATTCTTTAAGGTTCATTCTAGCTCGTCTCTGAATGTATACCCAAACCGTACAGCTTCTATACTCTCTTCAATAAACTTCTTAGGTACCTTCTTCTTTAAGTCAACCTTTCCAATGTCAACACCTATTACTTTTAATAATCTTCCTAAAGCAATCATATTAATCATTAATCTACTGCCAAACTTTTCAACTGCGATCTTACCAAACTCTATCTCTTCACATTCACCTTCGTGACGTTTTACACCTTTCTGATAGATTGTGTATTTTGCTTTAAACTCACCACCTTTATCAGACAATTTCACCATTATATCAGGATGCTCAATTGTAGGGTTTTTTATTTTTTTATCAGAATAAACAAGGTAGCCAACAATCTTACCTCCCCTAACATTAGCATCATACTCGTAAGTTATTGTAACATAATAATCAAAATGTACAAGTATATCTCCTAGTACATGTGTAAGTACTTTAACCCCTTGTCCACCTTCACCGCCTACAACTATCTGTTTTATCATTTTTTCTTCATAATACCAAGTTCGTTCTCTTTAAGCACTTTAGCTTCATTATTGATTTTATACTTATCTCTTATTGCTATCATCATATCATAGTTTGTCTTGAATCCTAGCCTTCTGCCGAAATTTTGCAAACAAATTCCAAGTACTTCAACAAAAGCAAACCCTTTCCATTGTATTGCTTCTTTAATACATCTCTTCATATGCTCATGATGGAATACTGAAGTTCTTGCGTAAAAATGTTTTTTATTTAAAGTGCATAATCCTTGTACATTTATTGGTTCGTACTCGCTGCCGTAAGGGCTGGTAGTAGTTTTCACACCTTTCATTGTAGTTGGAGCCATTTGTCCGCCTGTCATCCCGTAAATCCTATTAGTATTACAGATCACAGTTAAATCTGCATCCCTTCTTGAACCATGCAACAGATGGTTACCTCCTATACCTGTTAGATCTCCATCTCCACTGAAAACAATTACGTTTAGTTTTGGGTTAGTAGCTTTAACACCTTCTGCGAGCGGAAGGGCTCTGCCGTGCGCTCCATGCACAGAATCAAGATTAAAATAACCAGCACCTCTGCCAGTGCATCCTATACCAGATACAGCAACTGTATTGTTTTTATTCAGCTTAAGTTCATCCATAGCTTTAGCTGTTTGTTTAATAATCAACCCAACCCCGCAACCTGGACACCAGGTGGTTGGAAATTTATACAGTTTTAACATTTGTTTAAATGTCATTTTTCTATTTCCTTTATAATCTTACTCAGCTTAATATCTCCGCCAGGAAACTCTATCTGTCTTACATTCCTGCCAACAACTCTATCAATAACTCTTTTATACTGGCCAGTGTTCATCTCAATAACAAAGATATTATCAGGATCATATCTCTTTGTTATCTCTTTAATCTCTTTCTCAAGTATAGGGAACATCCGTATAGGCCTGAATATTGAATATTTATCTTTAAGAGGCAAAGCTACCCTTGAACTTATTCCGTAAGCAATAATCAAAACATCTGAATCTTTATTTTCTAGATATTCATAGAATGCATAATTCTTACTTACATCTTCAATCTTTTTTCTTATACGCGTAATCCATTTCTTGTAATAAGCAGGATCTTTAGTTTTTGGAATATCACCTTCATGAACTAAACCTGTGAAATGCCTTGTTGCTGTGCCTAAAGGCTTTAATGTTCTTTTTTTAACATTAACCTTGATCTTATCAATATCTACAGTTTCGTATAATAACCCTAGGAACGCATCACTTAAAACAACTACTGGGCTTGAACTTTCTTCAGCTGCGTTAAAAGCTTCAATAGTGTATTTGTAACATTCTTCAACAGAGTTTGGATAGAAAACTATAGGAAAATAATCTCCATGACTACCATATCTTGATTGCAAAATATCACCTTGCCCTGCAAGTGTAGGCATGCCTGTACTTGGGCCTACTCTTTGTACATTAACTATAACCATAGGTACTTCCATCATATGGCCTAAGCCGATTGCTTCTTGCATTAAACTAAACCCAGGGCCAGAAGTGGCTGTCATTGATTTGCTTCCTGCTAAAGAAGCTCCTAGAACCATGTGTATAGAAGCAATCTCATCCTCTGCATGTATAAATTTTATATCCTTGTTTTTAGCCAAGAAATGCATAATATCAGAAGCAGGTGTGATAGGATAACCTGCATAGAACTTCATACCTGCTTTCAAAGCGCCTTCAACTATAGCTTCATTTCCTTGCAGAAGTGTTTTTGCCATCTTCTTCTTTAATAACCTCAATAGCTAGATCAGGACAATTACGTTCACACAACCCGCATTTAATACAATCCCCTTTTTCAACCATCTCTTCTCCCTTGATCTCCAGAGTTTTCTTTGGACAGAAATTTACACACAAATCACATAACTTACAAAATTCAGCATTCCATCTTATGTTTTTACTTATATCTTTAAACCCCATACTGGGAATGAGAAATGCTGGGTTTTAAAAAGTTTATTATTCGTGTTTTATGGTAATCAAAAAAAATCCTAGACGGATTTTTAAGTTTGCTCAACAAAAAAAGTTTCGCAACCTTTATAAACCCTTTCCCTCTTCTTTCGTGCATCATGGCAAAATACGAACCATTAGTTATAGAGCCGGAGATATTGGAGTTCTGGGAGAAAAACCAGGTCCACAACAAGGCTAATGAGAAGAATAAAGGTAAAGAGCCTTTTTATTTCTTAGATGGACCTCCATATACCTCAGGAAAGGTTCACATAGGCACAGCCTGGAACAAATCTTTGAAAGATATGTTGATAAGGTTCAAACGTATGGCAGGTTTCGATGTCTGGGATAGAGCTGGTTATGATATGCACGGCCTGCCTACAGCGCATGCTGTGGAAAAGAAGTTTGGTATAAAGCATAAAGAGGAGATCCCTGGGTTTGGTATGGCAAAATTTGTAGAGGAATGTAAGAAGCTTTCTGTAGAAAACATGAAGGTAATGAATGAAGATTTTAAGCGTTTAGCTGTATGGATGGATTTTGAGAACGCATACCAATCAATCAAATCATCTTTTGTTGAGGGTGTATGGTGGGTAGTTAAGAAAGCTGAAGAAAATAAAAGATTGTATGAAGGCCTAAAATCAATGCATTGGTGCGCTAAATGCGGTACAGCTTTAGCTAAACACGAGCTTGAATATAAAAATATTGAAGATGATTCTATATTCCTTAAATTCAAGGTAGTTGGTAAAGAGAATGAATACTTAATAATCTGGACAACTACACCTTGGACAATTCCTTATAATTTAGGTGTAATGGTACATCCTGAACTAGATTATGTAAAAGCAAAAGTGGATGACGAAGTCTGGATAGTTTCCAAAGGCCTTTTGGCAGCTTTCCTTGGCTTAATCAATAAAAAATACGAGATACTTGAAGAGTTCAAAGGAGAAAAGCTTGAAGGCATGGAATATACTCATCCTTTAGAATCTGAAATAAACTACAAAGACATGAAAAAGGATCATCCTAAGGTGCATACAGTTGTAATGTCTACTGAATATGTTGACCTTAGTGCAGGTACAGGTTTAGTACACCTGGCACCTGGTTGCGGTCCTGAAGACTTTGAAATAGGAAGAAGAAACAATATACCTACTTACAACAATCTTGATGAGAATGGTAGGTTCCCAGATAATATGGGTAAATTCTCTGGCTGGGTTGCTAAAACAGATGATGGGAAGTTTATTGAGGATCTCAAAGAACGTGGTTGTTTAATTGAATCTACAAGAGTAGAGCACGAGTATGCTCATTGTTGGAGATGTAAAAGCCCAGTAATATTCAAGACCACAAAACAATGGTTCTTTAAAGTTGAGGATCTTAAAGAAAAGATGCGTGAACTTAACCGTAAAGTAAAATGGGTGCCTGGTTGGGCTGGTTCAGCGCAATTCGATTCCTGGCTTGATAATCTTAGAGATAACGGTATTACAAGACAACGTTACTGGGGTACACCTGTACCTATCTGGATATGTGATACATGTAAAAAATACGATGTTATAGGTAGTGTAAAAGAACTGCAAGAGAAAGCAGGCAAGTTGCCTGAAGATCTGCATATCCCTTGGATAGATGAGATAACCTATCCCTGTGCATGCGATGGTACTATGAAACGTCTGCCAGATATACTTGATGTATGGATAGATGCAGGTACAACTTCATGGACTTGCCTAGATTATCCACAGAAAACAGAATTATTTGAAAAACTATGGCCTTCTGACTTTATTCTTGAAGGCAAAGACCAAATTAGAGGCTGGTTTAATCTGCTTTTAATCGCTTCAATGTTAGGTATGGGTAAGCATAGCTATAAAGCTGTCTACATGCACGGTTTTGTACAGGATGCACAAGGCAGGAAAATGAGTAAAAGCCTTGGCAACTATATCCTACCTGAAGAGGTTATAGAGAAATACGGTGCAGATGCATTTAGGTTTTACTCTATTGGTGGTACAAGCCCTGGCCATGACCTGAATTATAATTTTGATGATATGAAAGTAAAATATAGAAACCTTACAGTACTTTGGAATCTGCAAAACTTTGTAGTGAACTTTGCTAAAGAGCAGGATGTAAGCCCTCTAACAGTAACTTTCAAAAAAGATCTTGGTTTAGCAGAGAAATATATCTTGTCTAAACTGAATTCTACTATAATAAAAGTAACTGAGTTAATGAATGAGTACGAGCTTAACCAAGTACCTCTATTGTTAGAAGACTTGTTTTTAGAACTTAGTAGAACCTATATCCAGTTAGTAAGAGAAAAAGCAGCTTTAGGAGATGAAGAGGATAAGAAAATGGTACTGCATACAGTATTTACAGTGTTGCTTGAAACACTTAAGATGTTTGCAATTGTATGCCCATTTATCTCAGAGAAAATCCATCTTAATCTGAAAGATAACTTCAATATCCCTAAAGAAAGTATCCATCTGTATGATTGGCCTAAAGCTGAAGTCAAGTATGTAGACGAAGAGCTTGAACAAAACATTGCTATTATGCAAAACGTAATCCAAGCAGCTTTAGCTGCACGTGAAAAAGCTCACCTTGGTGTAAGATGGCCTGTTGCACAGCTTATAGTTACTGCAAAAGATGAAAAAACAAAGAAAGCAGTAGCTATACTTGAAGATTTGATAAAAAAACAAACTAATATCAAAGAAATCAAGGTAATGGATAAATTTGACCAGGTAAAAGAAAACATAAAACTGGATTGCGCTAAATTAGGGCCTGATTACGGTGACTTAACTCCTAAGATAGTTGCACATTTCTCAATGAGAAGTCCACAGGATGTGCTTGCCAAAGTAGAAAAAGACGGTAAATACGAGTTTGATATAGATAAAAAGAAGATTGTCTTAGTTAAAGAGCATCTGATACATATGCATGAAGTACCTAAAGGATTTTTTGAAGCAAGTTTCTCAGGCGGTTTTGTTTATTTAGATTCACACCGTACAGAAGCTTTGGATGCAGAAGGTTTTTCCAGAGAAGTAATGAGAAGAATACAATCTCAACGTAAGAAAGCAGGTCTGCAAAAAACAGACAGAATAAGCCTATTCATAAAAACAGATGAAGAACTTAAAAACATGCTAAAAACCTGGGAAGATACAATAAAAACCAAAGTAGGAGCTTCTGTAATAAATATCTCAACAAACGACCCAGCTAAAGAGCACAAGAATACTGCTACAGAGAAAGTGAAGGGGAAAGAGTTCTTTATTTATTTTGACAAGGTTAAATTAGAGTAAAACTTAAATACTCCCACCGCTTAAAACCTTTAATCAATGAAAAAAAAAGGTAAAGATACTCCATTAAGCGAGCTTACACTTAGGAAATACGAGAAACCTTCTATGCTAGACAAAAGAGAACTAGTCAAAAAACTCTGTCTTAGCCTTGGGTTGTTGCAGCCAGGTGATTCAAGGGATGTAATTGTTGACGTGTTTCATGCGCTTCTGCAGAACAAAAAAAACAAGTTGTCTGCAAAAGAAATTGAAGAACAGGTAATTAAGTTAAGGAAACAAAAAAAACTTCCACAAATAGGAATCGCATCCTCAAATATCAGAAGGCAATTAAGGAGATTAAGAGAACTCTATTTGATTGAGAAGAAAGAGAATATGTACCAAATAACAGAACTAGCCCCGCTACTTGACAATTTCACAGAAAAGATAGAAACTTTCCTGTTGCCTTCTATTCTGAACAGGATAAAAGATTATCTAAAAGAGGTAGATGAAAATTTCTAAAATCAATCACAAGAAAAACTTCAAAAAAGCACTTAAGCTTTTGAAAGAAGAGAAAACAATCATCTATCTTGTATTCTTTTTCTTGGTTGTAATGGTGGTTGTAGGTTTCATAAACCCAAACCTGTTTGTTAATCTACAAGAACAAGCAATCAACTATATCATGGCAAAAGTTGCAGGCAAGAACATCTTCCAATTAATGCTTTTCATTATCCTAAACAACCTGCAAGCAGCCCTAGTGCCAATAATATTCGGAGTATTCTTTGCAATGGTACCTTTACTCTCCTTATTGTTCAACGGCTATTTCATCGGCGCAGTACTTAGCAGATCAGTAGAAAAAACAGGCTACATTGTACTCTGGAGATTAATCCCGCACGGCATATTTGAGATCCCTGCAATCTGTATTGCAATCAGTTTTGGCATAAGGATAGGTGTATCCTTATTCAAAGGCAAACTCAAGCAAAGCTACAAAGACACATTCCTTGTATTCTTCTACATAATCCTACCTTTAATTGTTGTTGCAGGTATTGTTGAGGGGTTGCTGTTTTATGTAATTGGCTGAAACCTTTTTGTATGCTTTTCTAAATGGTATACCTTTCTTTACAAGCTCATAAACCTTATCAGTTGCGT
>CAZJZJ010000024.1:0-20060 GCA_964550525.1 uncultured Methanosarcinales archaeon | reverse complement strand
AACCCCTTATTAAGAGAAAATGATGAGGATATAGTATATAAAGGTTTTCTTATTTTATGATAGTCCCTTTAAACTCGCCGCCGTGTAAGAATTCTTTTAGGTTTTTGAGTTTAGTGCCGTTGAGGATGACTACTTTTAATCCTATCTCTGCTGCTTTTTTGCATGCAACTGGATCAAATGGAGCATTTTTGCCTGGTGTCCATTTATCGCCAACCAGTTTCTTCATATCATCCCAGCTCATGATTTTGATTGGCTTTGCGTTCCTATGTTTCTTTGGGTCTTTATCATAGACATAATCAATATTGCTCATATTGACAACCATGTCTGCTTGTAATTGTGCTGCAAGCAAAACAGCATCATAATCAGTTGACCAACCTGGTTTGTAGCCAGCTGCAACCAATATTTTCTTGTTGAAAACTGGTTTTTCATTAGGGATATAACATACTTTTTCTTCTGCATATTCTGCGAAGATTGCTCTAACCAACTCTGCGTTTAATCTAGTAGCGATTGTACCTACCCAATCCAGATTAGTTTGATCAACTTTGAACTTTTTAGCTGCATCCTGGTAATTACGTGCAAGCTTGCCGCCGCCTACCATGATCACAACTTTATTCTTTTTTATAATGTCAAGGATTAATTCTTTGAACTGTTTCAAGAACTTAGTATCTACTTGATTTGGTACTACAATTGATCCTCCAAGAGAGATTATGATTGTTTGTTGCATTTCTAAGACCCCAAACCTATAAACGTTACACCTATCAGGATAAGTAATACACCTATCCACTTGTACTTATTCATCTTCTCGTTTAAAAACTTTATTGATAAAAGGCTTACCCAGATATAAACTGTTGCAACCAAAGGATATAGTACAGATAGTTCTCCGCCTTTGAGCGCAGGGATGAACAAGATTGTACCTATACCATAGAATAATAATCCTCCAATCAACTGGTAATTTGTAATTAAAGCTTTAATGTTAAACCTGAACCTAGCTGAACCTTTTTTCAAAAGTATAGGGCCGAAAGAGCCTAGCATAGATGCAAAGATTACAAGCCCGATTGCCCATAGTTCAGTTGCCATTTTACAAAGCCTCTGTATAGCTTACACTATCTCCTTTACTACCAAAACTTACAAGGCTAACACCAAGGAAAATAACAATCACACCTATCCACCTGTAAACATTTATTGCTTCATTGAAAAAATAACTTGAAAGTAATGCTACCCAGATATAACTTGTTGCAATGATTGGATAAAGTGAAGAAAGTTCACCGCCTTTTAATGCTATTATTAAGATTACTGCTGCAATCGCGTACAAAGCTAAACCAGATAAAACAGGTATATTTGTGATTATACTCATCAAATCAAACTGTAGTTTGCCTGCACCAAACTTGTAAAGTATCTGAGCTACTGAAGTGAAAGCAGTACAAATAAGCATCAAGATTATAGCTTTAGTTTTAGTTGGCATAAAAAACCCCTTTGCTGATTGTGTGTTGAAAAAGTGCGTCTGTGCCGTGTATGCCGTTGTGTTTGAAATGCAGAGCATTTCTAACATGCCAAAAATTGTGGAGCAATTTTTGAGCATTTGTATTTTTTGCAAACACGGCATGGCCAGATGAGACTTTGCTGAGCGTGTTTTAGCGAAGCAAAGGCGAATAGGACTTTTTCAACACACCCCTTTTCACTGGAACAACTTCAACCTATTCTCGCACAAGGTTGCAAGAGCTTGTCTTGTCTTAGATTTCCTAAGGAAATCCTCTGTCCACCTTTTTTTGTAAGCTTGTTTAATCTTTAAGATAAGTTTATCATCTACATTATGCCATTGCTCTTTTTTCAGCTTTAAAAACTCTTCATCGCTTTTTTCAAACTCTGTTTCAGGCCAACGCTCTTTAAGCGCATTAAAAAGAGTGAAATCCTTTTTTGCAAGTTCATTAACCTTGCCCCAGTAATCCCTTAGATCTCCATTATACTCAGCAACATCAAATGATCTTGAACCTCCATCATAGATAGTACATCGTTCAAGCAAGAAAGACACACCATCATATTGGGATAATTCAAACTCTGGTGTAAGTAAAGCTGGATACCTTAACAAATCAGTGCCAGGGATATTTATCTTTAGTTTAGTCTTTGAATCAGCTAATTTAAACTTGCCTTCAATATAGACCACATAAGGTTTACATTCACCGCCAAAAGCTTCTCTGCATTTTGCAGCGAAATCTTCAAGAACCTTTTCAACTTTATGGCAACCTATTGTGAAGAAGAATATTTTTCTTATTGGTGTGTTGTTTTTCTTTGCATGTTTTAGAATAATGTCCAGACCATTAGCAATTGTAACACCTGTAGCTACAATATCACCTATAAACAATGTTGCGTCATGAGGCACTTTGAATTTTCTATACTGGTCATCACGGATAAACCATCTGCCTTTTTTATCTCTGTCACGCTGTGAAGTCATATAAGAAGAGGTGTGTTTGTTAAAACCAAACGCACGATGCAAAGCGTTTCTTAGGCCAAAATTCAATCCACCTCTTAAGAAAGTAAGTACACTTATTGAGGTATCTGGGATAGAAGCAATAACGTTTTTTTCAGGGAAATACTTAATGCCTCTTGCTACACCAAGTTCAAGCAGTTCTGTATATTCACAGCCTAAAACCTCTGGCTGGTTGCATATCTTTCTTGTCTCTGCAGTTGAAAATATGTATCTTCTTAGATGGCCTTCGTAATCTCCTTTAATCTCATAATAAGATATGTTCTCGTTCTTGAACAATAGTTTTAGATATTGCATTTTAATCCTGTAATAAAACCTCAACTACAGCTGCATAAGCAGGTCTTGTTACAAATACACCTATACTTACTCCGATGATGGTTGTAATTGCGAATCCTCTAAGCAAACCTGCACCTGCAAACATCAATGGGATCATTGCAACTACAGTTGTGAAATATGCAGCGATGATAATAAAGAACGCATTTTTTATTCTTTGTTTCCAGTTCATATAATAGCTTTTCTCTCCTTTTAGAGTTTCATCTGTGATAACAATCTGATGGTCCACACCTGTACCAACTGCGATAATGATACCAGCGATTGCAGCTAGATCAAGGTTCCAGCCAATAAACGAAGCTACACCCAATATGATAATTACCTCAGCTGTAAGATTAATCATCATTGGCACTGCTACCTGCCATTTTCTATATCTTAAAAATACAACTATGACAACTGCGATGATTGCAAACAAACCAACCATTAAAGCGTTCTTAACAAACTCTGAACCAAGAACAGGTGAAATTGCGTCTGTTTTTACTATTTTAAGTTTAACAGGAAGAGAACCTGTGATAAGGATTGTCTGCAGTCTTTTCATGTTTTGCAATGCATTACTGACTGCACCTTGATTATTGTTGCTTACACCTGAACCACTGATAGCAATATCTGTAACTGCATGCCCTTTAAGGTCTGCACCGATATTAAGCTCATCAACTTTCCCATCATCTAGGAAAAGTTCAAGTTTCTTGCTAAGGTATTCATCCCTGCCTTCAGCTACTACCTCAAGTTCTGCTGTTGCATCTGCTTGCCTTTGCGCAGCTTCAGGTGTCAAAGTGATACTGAACCTGAACCTACATACCCACTGATCCTGATTAGAGTTAGTAGGACCGCAACCATAGTTTGGATCTATACCTGCGCATTCAGCGCTTCTACATACATGTGTAATATCTCTACCTCCGATAAAGACTGTTTTATCTCCAATTCTAGCTTCGAATTTACCTTGTTTTGCTAACAGGTCTTTAACCTCCTGCTCAGTTGCGCCTGCAATCTCTACTAGGATATACTGGTTGCCTGACAAATCTCCTGCTTCTCTAACAACAACATCACTAAGACCATAAACATTCAGCCTTTGTTTCATATTATCAAGAAGCATACCCATCATATTTTCATCAAGCTCTTCTTCAGGCTGCAACAAAACCCTTGTACCGCCTTGAAGTTCAAGGCCTTTTCTAATATTATTAGTAGGAGCTTGGTAAACACTTAAACCAAGGTCTTGTACACCGATGATGTTTGTGATTGTTTTGTTTCTTTCAACTGTTTCAGTTAGGTTAATTGTTTCTTTAACTGTATAGGATTGATTTGTGGTCTCATTGAACTTGATTTTTGTGATAGTCTTTGTAGCTTGCACAGTTTTGGTTATATTGGTGCCATTTATGTCTTCAGTTACATTTACCATGACAGGCACTTCAAAAAACTCTGTTTCATTGAGCACAATTGTCTCTGTCAAAGGCTTGAAATTAAGATTGTATAGTTTTTTGTTTGTTTTTATAGAGATTGCCCTATCTGGTTTTTCTAAAGATTTAACGATATTGTAATATTCTTCTAGGCTATTAATTGGCCTATTGTTGATTGCTATGATACGCTCCCTACTCATGGGCATTGCTGTAGGTTTAGGCCCGACCATACCTGCAATCTCAGCTGAACTGTTTTTCACTATGTTCCTGATAGCTATACCCTGTGAACTAAAACTTGGATGGATAGCTGCTATAGCAAAGACTAAGAAAATCAAAAGCAATATTACTCTAAATTTTTTAAATATTTTTTTAGCTCTGCCCATTTTCTGTGTGAACATGATGTTCGTGATGTACCTTTGGTTTGTTCTTTTTTTCAAGATGCAACCTTAGTAGACCTACGTTTTGTATCCATGTGTTTGGAATATCAAGGATAAGCCCAATTAGTAAGATAGTCATGATTTGCCTGATAACATCTGATTGTGTGAAGATCAAGCCAATGGATACAGCGATTATTGTGGTAAAGGTCATTGTAAGTCCAGTACTCATTGCCTTTTTTATCCTATACATTACACTACCTTGTTTTCTTTTGATAACCTTAGTAGTAAGCAATATATCTGTATCTACACTGTAACCAATCAACATCAAGAATGCTGCAACACCTGCTGTAGAAAGCTTTAATCCAAGCAGGTTGAATATTGCCAATGTTTCAATAATATCTGCTAAAGCTGCTATAATAACAGCCAAGCTTGGCACGAAGATTCTGAAATAATATAGGACAACAAGGCCCATACATACGAATGCTATTATGATTGCAATAAATGTTTCTTTGAAAAAGCTCTCTCCTAGACTAGAGCCCATCTCTTCTACACTATAATCATCTTTTGCAAGAGTAATCTTTTCTTTGACTGCTGTTACTATATCTTGTATGTTTTCTCTTTCATCTGTATCAATAATAAGCCCAATCTGCCTGCCAGCCTGGCTTAATGTTCTTACTGAGATATCTATGCCAGGGAACCTTGATAATAAGTGTTGCTCTAACTCATGCTGGCTGAAATCTGACTTTGGAATAGTTATAGTAGAACCTCCTTTAAGAGAGATACCTTTATTCACAAAGTCTCCTGTGGTTGCAATCTGATAACCTATCTGAGCAATTGCAAGAATAAACATAACTATAGTGATCCACATAAGCTTTTTGTATTTCTTATCATAATAGTGGAAGAACCTAGAATGCTTCTCCCCCTCGTGTACTGTTTCATCCATATTGAGGTTTAAGGAAAAGTGAAGGGTTTATAAATGTTTCTGTAAACCGCAATCTTAATATACATATAGATTCTTTAATATGCCATGAAACTAAAATTTAACACAGTAGTCATTCCTTTGATTGGGATTAATATTGCAGCGTTTATTATGCAGATGTTTTCTAGGACATTCACAGAGATGTTTATGCTAGTTTCTGCAGACGTGTTTTCCAGGCCATGGATACTTATTACTTCAATGTTTCTACATGGAGGGTTTAATCATCTTTTGTTTAATATGTATGCTTTGTTATTGTTTGGTACATTGATAGAACAGAGGATAGGAAAGAAAAGGTTTTTGTGGGTGTACTTTATCTCAGGGATACTAGCTTCTTTTATATCTACTTTCTTCTATGAAAGGGCACTTGGTGCAAGCGGTGCAATCATGGGGATACTTGGAGTTACAATTATGCTTATGCCTCACCTTAAGGTATTGCTGTTCTTTGTAATACCTATGTCATTGCGTACTGCAGGTATAATATTTGCAATGATAGACATATTCGGTGTATTCCATTCTTCAGGTGTAGCCAACATTGCACACTTAGTTGGCCTTGCATGCGGGCTTGCTTTTGGATACTATCTTTTGAAGCAGAAAGGAGATTTCTCAAGAAGATTTACAGAACATAGAAGCAGCAGAACAGGGATTTCTCTTAGCGACGACGATATAGCTGATTATTTTAAGTATGGGAGATTGTAGCATAAAACTGCATACATAGAAATAGCTACCAAAAACAAACACTCTTTACTCTATCTCGCTTCTTCGTAACCGCGCATAAACGCTGCTTCCTGAGGAGTTACTTCATCATCGTCTAACATTTCTTCGACGTTCCCCTCAGAATAGATGTCTCCATCTTCCCGAAGAAGCTCTTCTTCAATTTCTTTTACAAAATCTCTTGGCATATTACTCCCCCGATATTTGTGTTTCTAAATCGGCTTATAATTGGGGGTTTTAATATATTTATTGCTTATAGTTTATATAAATTATATAATTATCAATAAATAGAACTATCTAAAAGAATTAGAAAAATAAAGATTAAAAATCTTTATCCTGCTTGGTCCCAGCCCCTCATAAAGGCTTCTTCTCGAGGAGTAAGTTGATCATTATCAAGCATGTCTTCTCTCACTTCCTCTGAATAAATCCCTTCAGCGTCATGTAATTCCTTTTCTATTTGCCTTATAAATTCAGCTGCTTTCATGGTTTACACCCCCGGAAAAATTCCGAACTCTTCGAAATAGTGGAAAGTGAAGATATTATATATAATTTGCCATTATAATTTATAAAACGTATAAAAATTATATAAAAACGAAAGGTTTATATATTAGATATACTTAACTAAATAAACCTAATAATATTACATAAAGTATATAACCGGGGTGGTAATTATGAAGAGAAAAGTAATTCAAATAGCAAATTCTACACAACTTATTTCATTGCCGAGGAAGTGGGCTGTGCAATATGGCATTAAGAAAGGAGATGAGTTGGATGTTGAAGAGCAAGGCAGCAAGATCCTGATTTCCACAGAAGAAAAATCCAAACATTCTGAGATTGAGGTCAAAGTTGATGGTCTTGATAAGGATTCATTGATATTTCTCTTAAGAGGATTGTTTATTCGAGGTTACGACCAAATCAAGTTCATGTTTGATAAGCCACATGTATTCCACCATAGGCTTAATAAAGAAGTTACAATCAGCTCAGTTATCCATAAAGAGGTTGCTATTTGTCCTGGGTTGGATATTATTCAAGAAAGAGGCAATTTTTTTGTGTTGAAGAATATCTCTGTATCTTCAATCAAGGAGTTTGACACCATACTTAAAAGGATATTCTTGTTATTGATGGACACTGCACACGACCTATATCTTGGTGCAAAAAATAAAGATTATGTTTTGCTTGAGACTTTCCAGGATAAACATGACAACATAACAAGGCTTATCAATTATAACCTAAAAACACTAAACACAATAGGGTATTCTGACCATAAGAACACAATAGCATTATTTAACGTTCTTTCTGCATTGGACATTGCAATAGATAACCTAAAGAATGCAGCTAGACATATACTAAAGGTTAAAATGAAACCAGGAACAAAAGCAGTTAATATTTTAAATCAAATCCAAGAGTCAATTAGACTACATTACAAACTATATTACAATTTTTCTACAGAGAATGCGGAGAAGTTTGTAAGCTCAAGACAAGAGATTTTAGATAGCATTAACAAACAGATAAAAGACTTAAGTAAACAAGAGATAGTTATCATAGTAATGGTAGAGCAAGTTTTAGAAATCCTGAGGGACCTTTATGCATCTAGAATGGGTATGGAGTATTGATTACAACAAGACTCCTTGAGAACTCCCTTTGTGTTCTTGCTTTTTTTCTTCTTCTTTTTTTATACAATCCAATAAACTACTTGGGGGCACGTCTGTAAGTGTTCTTTGAACGGTGTAAGGCGAATATTCAGAGCCGCTTTTTTCAAATTTCAGGTAACTTACATTTCCTCTTTCTACAAAGTAAGGGTCATCACTGGACAATCTAAATTTAACAACATAATTAATTGCAAAAGAGATAAAGCCAGTATGAGTGTGTAGAGCTAACCTCTTGTTTGGAAAATGCTTATACAAGTCTTGAATAGTCTTAACCACCCTATAAAAGAAAAACCACTTACTTTCCCCTCTAGGACAATGACAATCGTATAGGTGTTTTATCATGCCATCTCTTGAATCTTCATATCCTAGATCAGTTATACGTCTGTTTGTGTGATCTCCAAAATTTCGTTCACGTAAAGAAGGAAGTTTAATTATTTCTAGGCCAGGATAAAAATCAGTATGGAGCTCTGCAGGATAAATACAGCGTTGTCTATCACTACACAGTATCGCATCAAACTCTATTTCGCTTAAGGTATCTGCTATTTCCTTTGATTGTTTTTTCCCTTCTTCATTTAATGGCACATCTTCATGCCCTTTAAGTACCCTATAATTACAATAATCTGTTTCACAATGTCGAACAAACACTAATTCTAGCATTACTTATTCACCGCCAAAAAGTTTTTATGGTTTTATCCTCGAAAGAAAGGCCTTTGTAGGTCAAACCAAGATAACCATCTTTCATTTGAAGTAAACCTTTATCCATCAATGTTTGAGTATTAGGGAATGCATTTTGAATAGATTCACCAAACCTACGTTCAAACTCAGCTGTATCAATGCCATTTGCAACCTTGTATTCAATTGATTCTTGCCCGTTTGGTGCTGTTCTAACGCCTGACAATTTTAGACCTTGAGTAATAAACTGATGCATTGCTCTTCTTTTTTCTGCGTCTATTACTAAGTGCATTTCTTCGCCTTTAGCTATTGGTAGAACACCTCCTTCAACCATCTCTGAATATTTATAGATATTAGAAGGATCAGTCTTTTTTGTTTCATCACCAACAGTATTAAAATAAGTTACACTTTGTTCAGGAGTGTGAAGTATAGAGTAAGAAGATAAACCAAAACCTAACATACTGCCTCCTCTCTTTTTTGCCTCTTTGTAGACATAAGGCTGTTCTGCTGTTGATTTTACAAAGTGGTTGTCTGAGTTCTGAGTATAACCATTATCCAATAATTTCTTTGTTGCCATGACCCTCATTAGCATAGTTAAGTGTTCTGAATGGTATTTTTGTCCTGGTGGAATCCCATTCCGTGAGGATCTACGAAATTCATAGACAGTAATAGAAGGTACATTAAGTTCTATAGCAGCGTCTAAATCCTGTTCCCATTTATCTATTCGCTGGGCTGGTAGACCATACATTAGATCTACATTCGTATTTTCTCCCCATCTTTCCTGCATCCATCCTATTGCAGTTCTTCCTTTATCTGTGCTAAACCACCTATTAAGCCACCTTAATAGTGTTTCGTCACAGAAAGATTGGATTCCTATACTTGCTCTAGTAGTGCCCATCTCTTGGTATGCATCAAGTTTCTTTTCAGTTACAGTGCCTGGACTTGCTTCAAAGGTTAATTGAGGATTATCACTTAAGTCAAAATTTTCTTTAATGATATCACCCAATCTTTTTATCTGATCTTCATTAAGCAGTGTAGGTGTTCCACCACCAATATGAATCCCTGTAGGCTTAAGAAGCCTTAATTCTGAATCATTATCACTGATTAATTTTCTGTATAATTTCATTTCTTTATCCAATGCTTCAAGGTAAGCATCAATATCCTTTTTAGTTGCTCCAATAATAACATCATAATCACAGAATTGGCATCTTCTAGGACAGAAAGGGATATGGATATAAATCGCAAGAGCTTGATCTCTAATCACCTCTTTATAAGGAGTGATCACATCCTCAGTCAAAGTTTCAAGATCTTCAAAAGGAGGATAACAATGTTGAGGAACAGAATCTTCTCCAGCAGTGAATGGAATTAATTCATTTAATAAGGCATGAGTTGAGTCAGGATTAAACTCAGAACTCTTATCAAGACTATAATGTACAAGGTCTGAAGATGACCCATATTGTTCTCTTATACTCTCAGAGAATTCAGGAAATCCTTTTGGAAGAGATACAATTTGTCTGACAACTTTATGTAAGTCCCCTTCTTTCAACTCTCTTACAATATTAATCATAGTGGGGTCTAGAAGATCTGAATGAAATACTAAATCAAAGTAACTTCTAAGTTCATCCTCTTTCGCTGCCTTTCTCCAATAATCATCTCCAAATTTATTTTTACCAAACCGGTATAGTTTTGTAATATTCTGTGTTTGATCAACTAATCTCCGTAGGTTCTTCCATTCAAAATCCTTTTGTAGGATTGCGGACTGGTCTTCTATTGTAGTTGCAATAGCATAACAGTTTTTGTTACGTGCTAAGAATGCGTCTAATAGAGGCAATTGATAATCATCACCTAATGTTCTCCTTTTTTCATCTCTGAAATCAAAGAAAACAATATCTCCTTTGTAAGTTTTAACAGGATCAACAGGGCGGCATGACATACCATTAGTAGGCATAATTGAATTAAACAATTCTTCCTTGGTTACTAGAGTAATATTAAACAAAGATTGGCCACCTTCAGCAACACATCTCTTAAAATATTCTTTTGCCATGTTGGTATATGCTTCATCATTAGATACAACGAGCAGATCTAAAGGTTGTGACATAGCACTATCTGCCTTTTGATCTGTAACATTTTTTAAGACACCTTTGATAGCATCAATCTGTTCTAACCTCTCTTTAAGCTTTCTTTCTTCAAGATCCAAATCGCTACCTAGCCTAGTCTCCTCTTTTAAGATTGAAGAAAGTACAGTAAAAGCGTCATACTCTCCACCAGAGTCTTGAATTCTTCGTTTTCTTTGATCAAGAGATTTTTTAATATAATCTGGAACTAAAAACATAGACACAGACCTTCTTGCATGTGAATCCTCTGCTAGCTTTGCCTCTGCTAGCCTTGTAGTATATCCAAGAGCATCACTTGTATGCAATTCTACTCCCTTATCACTTGTATGCAATTCTACTCCCTTTTGGTTGCAATAATTTCTTAAGTATCTTACTGGAGTTGAACCTGGGTCTTCAGGGGTAATTGCTACAATGTTTGGGAAAGTGATATATCTTTTTGCTAGCAATACATCAATAAACTCATTCTTGGTTTTTGCTAATTTAAGTTTTTCTGCAAGTAACCTGTCTTTTAAATCAAACTGATAAACTAAGACTTCTCTTATCCATTTTATGAAGTGAGGCCTATAATGTTCAAAGGTAGCTGAATCCATTAGTTTAATAAGATGAGGCAATTCTCTTAATTGATTAACATCTAACTCAGGAGTTGGTTCTTGACCCTTCAGAGCATCAAAAGTCTGACCAAGCTGATCATAATACCACTTAATTACTTTTACAACTTTTTTTCTAGCTGTTTTTGTTCCTAGTCTATCTTCAAATCTTTGAAGGTCTCTCATAAGAGAAGGATTCCTTATTCTATCTTCTCCTTGTTCAAAAAGTGCTCTAAAGTTTTCCTCTTCTAGAGTTTTTAAGCCAAAAAGCGCTCTTTCCAATTGCCTTTTATAGAAGTCTGTAGCTATACCTTTGTTAAGAGTAAATGAGAATTTTTTACTTGGTTGATATTCATCACCAATACTAAGGTGATCAAATGCTTTATTGATTGACCAAGGAGAATAAAGATCTAAAACAGCCTCAAATTGTTCGTCTGTCCACCCCAAATTTCTTGCCCATGGCTTTTTGTCACCATACATCTTAAGGGTATTATTTCTAAAACTATCTGCTAACTGATGATCATCTAAAAGATACTCTAAATCAATTACAGGATCAGGTTCAATGCCAGTATTAGTAAGGCTAGCCTCCAAGACTCTTTTTAACCTTCTTGGACCTAATGCATTTCTTAACATTTCGTGACGAGAATCGTATTTTACAGCATCCTTATAGTCTTTCCCAAAATTCTTTTCTAGTATATCTTCTAGGAACTCCAATAAACTATCTGTTTCAAATACTTCAAGATAAAAATCAAAAACACGATCAATAACAACAACTTCATAGCCCTTAGTAGATTTAACACCTCCCTTAAGCACACTAACTACATTTTTCAAGTGTCTGAATTCATCCAGTGTTAAAATTTTCTACACCTTTCCATTTACTCATCGGATTCCTGACTATACACCAAGTGATTAATTTCCTATTTATAAAGCTTTTGGTTTTTTCACTATTCACGAGTACTCACTCTGTTTTTTGAATCTAATCCTAATTAGGGCTTATTAATGCGAGAGAAGTCACTGCAATCCCCCAATTGGAGAAAGGGTTGAAAGCTTGTTTTTAAGGTTTTTGGTTATCCAGTGCTCTAAGAAAAAACACCAAACCTCATAAAGAACGGTTTGCCTCCTAGAAGATTCTTTTTATCTATTAAATAGAATAATAGTTGGCCTTCTTTATAGGAAAGCACTCTTGTCTCGAAATCTAGTTGAGCAAGGTAAGAATGAAGTTCAATCATCTTCTTATCTTTGTATAGGTTTACAATATGATGCATTGCGTCGAATGCTTGGCTTACAGGCACCTTAATCTTTGACATGAACTTATCGTATTCATGCACAGTGTTGCCTGTCTTTAGTGTAATATCAGTCTTTACAGTTACAACCACATCTCTGTCTGCAATCAGAACATCAACCTCTGTTTCACCAGAATCAACATTATACTCTTTTTGGTTTGGGAATTGTTCTGCGCATTGTGAAATGCCTGAGATAAGATCCTGTTCAAGCTGTTTCTCTACTAGATTAAGAGGTAAGATAAGGTTTTTATCTTGGTGCAACGCATAACTTGTCTCAGTGTACTGGCGTTCGAACTTGTTTGTAAATGTTAAATCTCCGCCTGCATAACCTAATTTGTATAAAGAGTATTCTGCGTACTGTTTAATACACCTATCCATGTAAAACTTGAAATTGCTTGTATCCGTTATATCCACATTAGTCTTATTTGCTGTTGAGAGGTAGAATATTAAAGCGAACACAAATAGTATAAGTAATGAAAGTGTTATGAAGATTGTAATTTGAGCTTTTTTTCTTACCATTTTGACATATCGAATAATTCTCCTCTTTTAAACTGGTCAAAGGTTGGATGTAATAGTATAGATTTCTCGAATTCTGTCTGTGCATTGCTTTCTGTGTTGTACACTATAACCTTCTTGTTCTGGGTTAAAGTCCCATCTTTGAATATGATATTATTATCGATCCATGAATTTTTGTATTCTTGTACAATATCAATGACAGTGTTTAAAGGGTCTATTCTTTCATACCTGTTATCGCCTTCTTCAATGATTATATGGTTACCTTGATAGGTTATTGCTTTTATCAATGGGCTAGCGATACTATTTACAATGTTTATTTCATCAATATTGATTTTGTTTATACCTAACTTAATCTCTGCTACATTGTTGTTGTCATACCCTAAATACATAGGTCTTAGTAAAGCTTGCAATAGCAATTGAGAAATCTTTTCATAACCGTATCTTTCATACTGTACCTGGCCGTGAAGTTGTATATTCTTTTCAACAAAATCTACATAACCCCATGCACTGCCGTCTTTTATAGTTTCAAATTGTATCTCAGTAAAGAAACTGCCTGTTTTCTTGAAACCAACTTCATAAGGCTCTTTCGAAGGGTTGTATATTGCAAAAGATCCCTCTGGCAGATGCTTATCATTGTACTCATACCTTCCGCCTGGTGATTGCGCAGGTGCAAGGATGATGTAGCCTACACCAAGGTTTTCATCAATCTCTGCGTATGTTACCCCTTGGGTCTCTATACTCTCATTAAAGTCTTTGTTGATATAAGTCAGCTTACCATTGCTTAGCTTAAAGAATGCAGGCTTATTCTCTAATATGGTTAAAGATGCTTTTTTTTCTTCATACTCTGGCACAATAGCTAACGGCAACCCTATCTTTGTGATTACCTTGTTTTTCTCGAAATAAGCTTGCTTTTTTTCCAGATTGAAATTGCTTTTTTCATCTAGATATTGTAATTGGAATATCTCATCACTATGCTCATCATAGAACGTTGCAGTAACCTTTGGATCAAGCTCAAGTTTTATACCCTTTTTCTGCTGCTCCTGGACAGTTTCATAATTGAATGATTTCCCTGTATCAGCTTTAATCACAATAAGTTCTCCAATGTTGCTCAAATCTGCAGGAACCTGGATATAATTCTCATCAACACTACTCACAACATGCGCTTTTTTCAGCTTGTTGTTTTCAATGTAGAATTCACTTACTGCGCCAACGTTGTTAAACACTTTATTGCCGATGATGACTTGGTCTGCTTTATGTACAGTAAACTTCTGCTCCTCATAAGGAAGAGTATAATTCTTTACAAAGGTTGCTGTAGAACCTAGATTATTTACAGAATCCGCACTCTCTATAGTTAACTTAATTGGACTAAACTCCACACCTTTCGCATTTATCAAAGTGATTGTACTACGAGAATTGGATATCCGCATATTCTGGGTCTCACCTATCCTTAAAGGCCTACCCTGGCTATCCAACCTAACATTCCTAGAATTCTGCATATCAACATTATAGTTTGAAGGTGTCCAGCCTCCTGTATTGGTTTCGACTTTTTCAGCTTGACTAAACTCTTGACCGCCAGTGCTTGTTGGGACAGAGTTTTGTACGTTAGTTGATTTAGCTTTGCCTGTTATTGCATCTGTCCATGAATATGAGCCGTCTGGGTTTGCTTTGAAATCCTGAACATTGTTAATAGGCTCACTTTCACCAGGAAGAGTAACATAAGAAGCAGTGATGCCTGTATCTTTACTTACAGAGACTGCAGTTCCACCGCCTACAGTAAGCCCATTGTAATTGCCTTGAGTAAGCGTGACAGACTTGCCCGCAGGCATAGGTACTGATGCAGAACCTTCTTCAAGCTGAAGCCCTTCATGAAGTTTTTGGATTGCGTCTTCTTCGTTGAAAGTTATGTCTTCTGTGCCACTGCCTTCTAAATCAGGTCCACCATCATGGTTTTGTCCAAATATCAAAATGGAATTAAGAATCATTAAAATAATTATAAGTACAAAAATGCTTTTTTTCCCTCTTTTTATCATTGTTTTTATAATAAATGTTTCTTAAATTTATAAGTGTTTTCAAATCTATAAGTTTTGTCAGTAAGTGGTTCTAATAAATTAATCTTAACCCACCAATTGTCAAAATTTCTTAGGTTATTGGGGATCTGTTGGTCTGTTTCAGGTCCCCCTCTTAATATATCTATTTGTTTTAGTTTGCCATTGTTTTTATTAGGGGTTTCTCCTTTAAGTAAGTCAAAGTATGAGAACATAACTATTGATGGACAACCATAGGTAGTTGAACCAAAAAGGTTTGCTAATTTGAACATTCCATCAAATTTATTTTTTTCTAATCTGCTCTCTTCTTTATAAGCAACAAAATTAATTCTGTCACCATATTTTTCAGCTAACTTTTTAAACATAATTGCATCTCTTTTTGATGCACCGGTTAGGTCTTTATTCGTATAAAACAACACCAAAGCTGGCTTCCCTGTGTCAAGCAATTCATGCAGGTTGGTTCTGCCTTTGCCTTTGTATTGTGCGTATTGGATGTTTGTTCCTTCCAGGATCTCTTCGACTGTGTCCATAGCCATGTATCTGTTTATCTCTTCTTCAGTTATGTCTCTGTATTGGCTTTGTTCTGCTGCATGAGCTGGTCTTTGAGAGATGTTTCTGCCTACAACTGCATCTAAAGAATTAAGTCCTACAGCTCCTGCAAGAAGCAGCAATCCGCCTTTTATAAACTTCCTTCTGGTTATTTTCTCTTCATTGTTGAGTACTTTTGATAAGCTTTCAACCATCCTTCTCACGTGTATTTATCAAGGGATTGTAGTATTTAAATGTTATGGTTGTTACTTTTGGTAGGTGAAAACAAAGATTCCATCCCAACAACATAGCTGAAAATGCGAATACAGTGGTTTACCCAAAGAAATTAGTAAACTATAAAAACAACCCTGTAAATGCTATTGTACGTGGGGTGATTATATTGAAAAAAATACTTGTGGTGTTTGGAAGTAAATCAGATTCTGCTGTTTATGAAGAGATAAAGAAACAACTTGATAAATTAGGATTAAGTTATGATCTTAGAATATGTTCTGCGCATCGTACACCTGAATTATTAGATGAGATCCTTGAAGAGGATTTTGCATTGATTATTGCAGGCGCAGGATTAGCAGCTCATTTGCCAGGAGTAGTTGCTTCAAAAACAGTAAGACCTGTTATTGGGGTGCCTATAGATTCAAACTATAAAGGCCTAGATGCATTATTATCAATAATGCAGATGCCGCCTGGTGTGCCTGTCATAAGTGTAGGTGTAGGTAATGCACTTGAAGCTGCAAACAGTGCAAAGAAGATGTTAAAGGAGCATGACAAGGTTACAATAATTGGCGATGCAAAACATAAAAGAGTTAAGAAATGTATTGAAACATTATCTAAGCTTGATATCAAACACGAAATAAAAGATGCACCAGACAAAGAAACTATTAACATCAAGTTTATTCAATTGGATGAAATCCCTGAAACAGCTGAAGAATTAATCATCTATTGCCCGGTTGTTGAGAAGCATGAAGTAGGAGATGCTTTGAACATTTTAAAGAACAGCAAGAACGGGTTATGGGTTGGCTTAAACAGAGGAGAGAACGCTGCATTAGCTGCTGCTGAGATTATTACTATCTACAGCGAAGATACAAATGTGCTTAAGAAATACAGGGAAGAGATGAAGAAGAAGGTTTTTGAACATGATAAAAAGGAAAGGGTGAAGAAAAAGCATTCTTGAAAAAATGCTACTCGCCTTTGCTTTGCTAAAAAACGCTCAGCAAAGTCTCGTCTGGCCTGCCATTATTAACTCACTAACATTCGTTAATAATGTCAATAATGGCACAGACGCACTTTTTCAACAACGCTTATAGGAGGAAGAAAAAAATGATACCAAAAGAAACAATAAAAGAACAAATACAATTTACACTTGGTGGGATTGATATTCCTGAGCTTGGTAAGAAGTATAAAGGCAAGGTTAGAGAGGTTTATATTGGAGAAAACAAAATCTTTTTGATTGCAACTGATAGGCAGTCTGCTTTTGACAGGAACCTTGCACAGATACCTTTCAAAGGGCAAGTTCTTACACAAACATCTGCGTTCTGGTTTGAAAACACTAAAGATATTGTAGCTAACCATGTGATAGATGTGCCTGATCCTAATGTTGTTGTTTGCAAGAAACTAAAGGTATTCCCAGTTGAGGTTGTTATAAGAGGATATATTACAGGGGTTACAAGCACTTCTGCATGGACAGCTTACAGCAAAGGTGAAAGACAATTCTGCGGCAATGTTTTGCCAGAAGGATTAAAGAAAAACCAGAAATTTGAAAAGCCAATTATAACACCTACAACTAAATCAGATGAGCATGATGAAAAGATTTCTCCTGAAGAGATTGTTAAACAAGGATTAATGACACAAGAACAATGGGATTTTGTAGCTGACAAAGCTTTTAAGCTTTTTGAAAGAGGTACAGAGATTGCAGCAAAGAATGGATTAATACTCGTTGACACAAAATACGAGTTTGGTTATGATGAACAAGGTAACATTTTCCTGATTGACGAAATCCATACACCAGATTCTTCAAGGTATTGGCTTAAAGACACCTATGAAGAAAAGATGGCAAAAGGTGAAGAGCCTGATAATATTGACAAAGAGTTCTTGAGATTGTGGTTCAAACAAAACTGCGATCCTTACAAAGACGAAACACTGCCAGAAGCACCTGAAGAATTAGTAACAGAACTAAGCAGCAGATACATCAAGCTTTATGAGATGATTACAGGGAATGAATTCAAGGCAGAGCCTGGCGATGTCTCTGAAAGGATCAAGAAGAATCTAAAGGAAAAAGGGTATTTAGGTTAATACCCCATTATTTTATTTTAGGTATAGCTGCTGTAAGCAGTTTTGTAACCTTATCTACGTTCTCCTTAAAGGTTTTTAAGACTTCTTCCCAGGTTACTGCAGGGATATCTTCAAACAGACAATCATAGTCTGTAGACATTGCAACAGCTGCATATGGTATACCTGCTTCGTTTGCTAAAATACATTCAGGAGCTACACTCATATTGATTACATCTGCACCCCATTGCCTGAACATCTTTGATTCTGCTCTTGTAGAAAACCTTGGACCTTCGATACTAATAACAGTTCCTTTTTCATGGTACTTAAGTCCAATCTCTTTTGCAGTGTTGTTAAGCAGCTCTCTTAATTTCTTTGAAAACGGGTCTGCCATTGGAGTATGCACAGGTTTATGAGGTTCAAACTTTTCATGGAAAGTAAGTTTTCTTAACCTAGTAAAGTCTATGAACTGGTCAAGCATAACTAGATGGCCTCGTTCTATATCTCTTCTCAAGCTGCCGCAAGCAGTTGTAGCTAGGATGTGTGTAACACCTTCTTGTTTAAGCGCATCTATGTTTGCACGGAAATTGACTTGTGTTGGAGGAACTGTATGTTCTCTACCATGCCTTGCAATCAAAACTACATCTACACCTTTGATCTTACCTATCTTTAAAGGGCTTGTAGGCTTGCCAAAAGCAGTTTCAACTTCTTTATCCTTTGCTCCTTCTAAAATATCAGGATTATCTAATCCAGAACCGCCTATAATACCAATCTTTACCATTTAATGCACCCCCAATAAAATTAAACTAAGTTCTCATCTTAACTTTCTGAGCTTTGTCAGAGATAATCGCAGAATTGCCAGTTGGATCTTCAATGATGATCTTTAATTTATCCTGGCCCCAGATTACTTTTGTAAGTTTCTTGAGCATGTTCTTAGCTTTTTTCCTATCTGCTTTTTCATCTGCATCGTTTTTTGCAGTCTCTACAGCTGCCTTAATCCTGTTAAGTACACCTTCAACATTTGTGACATAGCCGTTTGAAGCAGGGCCTGGAGTAACTGTAGTAATGTGAGGTATCTTAATTGTAGCTTGTGAAGATTTAACTATTCGGATCTTCATATCATCTTCGCAGTTTACTTCAATAGTGTAACGCGCAGGTTCATGCTCTTCTGCAGCTTCCACATCTGTTTTATGGAATTTACAATTAGAACAAGTCATTGAAAAGATAAATATTCCCCCAAAGTAAGGAACCTCTTTATGCTGTTCCATTAATGTAAGTGTTTTCTTGAAACACATCGGGCAAGTCTGCCCTCCAACCTTTTCCACTGATTGTTCTTCTGCCATTGTTTTTTTGGATTATCAATTATGTTTATATAGTTTTCGATTTGAGTAAAATGTTCTGTGCCAAGTCAAGCCCTACTTCGTTTTGCTCACTAAAAACCAGTTCGCAAAACTACGTCTGGCCATGCCATCTATGCCTTCGGCAAGATGCCATTGATGGCACAGACGGTCTTGACTTTGGCACTTAAAATATACATTAAAAAAAGAGAAATAAAGAATTACTCTTCCTGCACATCCGCAGTGTGAGTGCTTCTAAAAATCTTTGCAAAACTTGGAGTGATTACAATCCAATCTTCACCAAAACCTGCAATGTCTCCTTCAATTGCATCGCATGTTTTCTTTAGTTTGTTGATTGCACGCTTAAGTTCTACTAGATCTTTATCCTTAAGTGGTTTGATGTTAACAAGTGTGATTGTGTATCCTTCTCTTAATGCATCAAGTATGGGTTTAATATCTTCAAAGTCTTCTATTTCAAAAGGTCTAACCATGATCTTAGAACTCGGCTCTTGGCCTGGTTTCATATCAAGTTCAACATATTCTTCAACTTCTTCCCCCTCTGCCTGTTGAGGTTCTACAGTTGTAAAAGTGTCATTAAATTTCTCCTTTAGTTGTGACAAAAATTTTTTCATTTTCTCCCCTCCAGCGATAACAAATCTAGATATAATTCTGTTACATGAAAGACATATATAAAGTTTTTGTTTTTCCTATAGACACTAATACCAAAAGCTTTTTATAGTGGCTAGTTTTTCTATCTAAGGTCAGGAGTAACA
>CAZJZJ010000023.1:0-20828 GCA_964550525.1 uncultured Methanosarcinales archaeon | reverse complement strand
CTTATAAAAATGACAAGTTAGTCGGTTACGCAGTAAAAAAAACCACTAAAGGCTATGGTGGGGATATAGTTCTGTTGGTTGGAGTAGACCAATTAAACAAGATTACAGGTATCTCAATTATTGAACAGCAAGAAACCCCTGGTCTAGGTGCAAGAATAATTGAGAATGAGTTTTTAGCACAATTCAAAGGAAAAACAATAGATGAAATTGGATTAAAAAAGAATGGCGGAGAAATAGACGCAATTACAGGCGCAACTATTTCATCAAAAGCAGTTACTGAAGGAGCTAAAGAAGTAGTAAATACTTGCTCTTCTGAACTAAATGCTGGTGTTACTGTTATAACTGATGATGTAATCGCAGGTTTAAATTAATGGCAAAAATAAACTATTACGCGGAATTTGTAAAAGGCATAATTAAAGAGAACCCTACTTTTGTTCTAATCCTAGGCTTATGTCCGACTTTAGCAGTTTCAACTTCGTTAGAAAACGCAATAGGTATGGGTATTGCTGCAAGTTTTGTATTGTTCGGCTCTAATCTGTTTGTATCTTTAATTAAAAAAACAATACCTGAGAAAATAAGGATCCCTATATTCATTGTCGTGATTGCTTCTTTTGTTACTATAGCTAGTTTAGTTATGCAAGCTTATTTCCCAGCTTTGAATAAGGCATTAGGAATCTATGTGCCTTTGATTGTTGTAAACTGTATTATTCTAGCAAGAGCTGAAGCGTTTGCATCTAAACGCAGCATAGTTGCTTCTGTTATTGATGCTTTTGGCATGGGTATTGGTTTTACACTTGCATTAATGCTTATTGGTTTTATAAGGGAATTACTTGGTACAGGTAAGATTGTTTTGTTTGGCTCACAGCTCTTATCAATCCCTATTAATCCTATGCGGGTCATGATACTTGCGCCAGGCGCTTTATTAGTTATGGGTTTGTTGCTTGGCTTGTTTGCTGTGATAAGAAATAAACAGTATGACAAAACAGGCTGCGGCCAGTGTGAAGTATGTGAGGCTGAAGAATAATGGAAAATTTATTGGTTTTAATAATCGCTGCAATCTTTGTCAATAATTTCATACTTACACGTTTCTTAGGGCTTTGTCCTTTTTTTGGTGTATCTACAAAAACATCTAGTGCTTTAGGCATGGGCGGTGCAGTAATCTTTGTAATGACTTTAACATCTTTGGTTACATGGCCTATATATCATTATATTTTAGTTCCGCTTGGACTTGGATTCTTGCAAATCATTGTTTTTATTTTAGTAATAGCAACCTTTGTGCAGTTGGTTGAGATTATTATTCGTAAGAAAAGCCCAGGTTTGTATAAGGCTTTAGGAATCTATCTTCCTTTAATCACTACAAACTGTGCTGTGTTAGGAGTAGCTTTCCTTAACGTGGATAAAAATTATTCATTTATTGGAAGTATTGTTTTTGGTTTATCAGCTGGAATTGGTTTCACTCTTGCATTGATTTTAATGTCAGGTATTAGGGAAAGGCTTGAGTATGCAAAGGTGCCAGATTCAATGAAAGGGTTACCAATTGCGTTTATAGTTGCGTCTTTAATGTCAATGGCGTTTTTAGCTTTTAGCGGGTTGATAGCATGAATATTGTAGTAGTTTCAACATTAGTATTGCTTGGATTGGGGTTTTTGTTTGGTGTAGGTTTAGCTGTAGCTGCTAAAAAGTTTAAGACAGATGAAAACCCTAATGCTAAAAAGATTCTACGTGTACTTCCTGGAGCAAATTGCGGTGCATGCGGTTATCCAGGCTGTTCTGGATTAGCAGAAGCAATTGCAGAAGGCAACGCTCCTGTAGATAAATGTCCTGTAGGCGGTGCTAACGTTGCAAAGAAAATAGCAAAAATCATGGGTGTAGAAGAAACAACTGTTTCTGAACCAAAAGTAGCCAAAGTCATGTGTAAAGGCGGTAACAAAGAAGCTAAAACTAAATTTATTTATAGTGGTGTAAAAAGCTGTAAAGCTGCTCTGCTTGTTTCAGGTGCCAGTAAACTATGTCAATACGGTTGTATGGGGTTAGGTGATTGTGTTTCTGTCTGCCCTTTTAATGCAATTAAGATGGGAGATAATGGTTTGCCTGTTATTGATTCAAAGAAATGTACTGCTTGTGGTAAATGTGTTGAGATTTGTCCACGTAATGTTATCCAGTTAATCCCTAAGAACAAACTGGTCCACGTAGAATGTTCTTCACCTGAAACAGCAAAAGACGTTAGATTAGTTTGCACAGCTGGTTGCATTGCATGCAAAATCTGCGAGAAAACCTGTAAACATGATGCAATCCATGTCAAAGACAACCTAGCTGTAATAGATTACACTAAATGCACTAACTGCGCAGAATGCTTTCATAAGTGTCCTGTTAAAGTAATTGTAATAAAAAATTAAAAAACTATTTCTTTTTCTTTACGTTCTTTTTTATTGGCTTAGTAGCAGGCGCTTCAACTGGGCACTTATGCACTTTTAAGTTCAGTGCAAGAAGTATAGCTGCACAGACAGTTATAACAACTTCGTAGCCAGCGAACTGCCACCACACAAATATTAATATTAACAAACTCAGAATTGCCCTGAAATGATATTTTTCTGTCATAAACTCACCTCTTTTAGTAAATTATTGAATTTATTCTTTATAAATCTTTGGAATTCTTAGCAATCTCTCTAACCATCATCCTGATATTCTTAACAATATCCATGGCTGTATAACCGTAACCGCTTTTTTCTAGCAGATAATCTCCAATCTTGCCGTTGATAAAAGCAGCTGCAGCTGCAGAATTAAACATGTCTTTGCTTTGCGCTAAAAAACCTGCGCAAAGCCCTGCAAGAACATCGCCTGTACCGCCTACAGTCATGCCAGGGTTGCCTGTGTCATTGAACTTGTAATGGTATTTGTCAGCAATAATATCTGTTGCGCCTTTAAGTACAATCACATTGTTGCCAGATATAGATTTAAGTATATCTCCATTAGCTTCATCATCTAGAGTAAGTGTAGAAGCAGTCATGTATTCAAACTCTTTAGGATGTGGAGTAATGATAGCATTGCTTACATCCATGTTACCCATGTGCTTGATTGCGTCTGCATCTATGACTTTGAATATTTTTATCTCTCTTAATACTCTTTTAACAAACTTCTCATGCTGTTTTGAATAGCCAAGCCCAGGTCCAATAACAACTACATGGAATCTTTCAGAAGCTTTAACAATCTCATCAACGTGTTTAGGTAAAAAAGAGTCTCCTTTAAGTTTTTTTGTTATCAGGTCAGGCGACATAGCATTGATTGCAAAAGCTACTTTCTCAGGTGCAAATATCTGTACAATATCAGTGCCAGTATGTAAGGCTGCTAAAGCAGATAATGCAGGTGCACCTACATAATCTTCACTACCTCCTATAACCATGATTCTGCCGTTCTCGCCTTTGTGCGCAGTTGCTTTTCTTTTCTTAAGTATAGCTTTAACTTCACCAGGACCGCAATAATTCACAGCTTTCTTAGGTATACCAATATCAGCTACAACAACTTTGTTTTTGTATTGAAGTAATCCTGGCTTATTGTCATGGAAAGTTACAATTAAATCAGGCTCAACTGCAAAATCAAGTATTCTTCCAGAATCAGTCTCTAAACCTGAAGGCACATCTACACTGACTTTAAAACCTTTCATTTTATTGATTTTTTTTATTGCACCTGCTAAAGGTTCACGTACAATCCCGTAAGCACCTGTACCTAATAAAGCATCAATAATAAAATCATACTCTTTAACCTGGTCAAGTTTCTTGATTATCTTTATAGATTTAATCTTCTTTAGTTTAGCAAAAGTCTCTTTAGCTTCATATTTGAATTTATCTTCTTCACCTAAGAATAATACAGTAACATTACATCCTGCTTGCTGCAGAAAACGTGCAGCTACAAAACCATCTCCGCCATTGTTGCCGTGGCTTGCGAACACGATTACCTTTTTCCCTTTCAACTCTTTCTTTTTTAGATTTTCAGCTACAGCCTTGCCTGCGTTTTCCATTAATTCAATCTTAGGAACTTTATAATACTCAGAATTCTCTTCAGTTATCCGCATCTGTTTAACATCTATCATTTTTTGATCTCACCGCCGCCTGCAGGTAGCATACGTATAATCTCGTCAAGTTCTCCTCCTTTTAATTTTTTTTGGATTTTTTTAGCAAGATCGCTTGTTTTTTGCCTGCCTTGGATGACTATTAAATAATTCTCAGTCTGTGCTTTTATTGCAGATAAAGGCCCTGCTATAATAATATTGTCTTTTAATCCGATAGCAAAACCCATATCTGGATGAAGATATGTTCTTTTGCCTCTTATCATAAACGCACCTTTAGTCATATACTCTCCTGCTTCAGCTTCCTTGCTTACTTGGTCAGGTTTGACATAATAAACATCAGTTGTACTTAACCCAGTTTTCCAAGCTTTTGAATAGATAGCAGTAGCTTCAGCAGTTTCCTTTAATGTTATTTCACCTGCTTCTTTGTTTTGTGTTTTTATAACAAAGAACGGGCTGCCAGGCATCTCAGTATGAAAAACAAGATCATTCTTGTCAGTATGTTTCTTTATTACAATCTCGTTGGTTGTCGCATCCCTGCCTCCTAAAACTAAAAAACCTTCACTGCTATGAAACCAATGAAACTTCTCATACCATTCCTTTTTTCGTTTTGGTTTCTTTGCTTGCTCTTCTTTTTTATCTTGCTTAAATTTTTCTTTCTCTGCTTTTTTCAGTTTCTTATGGCTTTCCTGCAAAGCTTCTTTAGCTCCTTCCCTTTTTCTTTTTTGTTTTTTAGCCATATCAAAGTAATAAGAAGCATTCTGTTCCACGCTTTTGTCTAAGAATAGTTTTATTTGCATAATTTCCAAGATAAATAGCAATATTTAAATATCTTTCTCCCAAATTAGAACTATAATGCAAACTTCCCAAATGAGCCCTGAACAGATGCAGCAGTTGCAGGAGCAGCTTAAGAATATGTCACCTGAGGAGCTTAAAGAGTATCAGAAGAAGAATTGTATTTTTTGTCAGATTATTTCTGGGAAAGTTGCTTCTAAAAAGGTTTTTGAAGATGATAAATGTATAGGTGTGCTTGATATTAACCCAGCTAACCCTGGCCATGTTTTGTTATTGCCTAAAGAGCATTATGCAATATTGCCTCAGGTACCTGAAACAGAAATCGAGCATATGTTCATGGTTGCTAAAGCGTTTTCTAATGTGATGTTAAAAGCCTTAGGCTGTGGTGGGACTAATATCTTTGTTGCTAACGGAGTTGCAGCAGGCCAGAAAGCACAACATTTCATGCTACATGTTATCCCTCGTAAAGAAGGAGATAATATCGGGATGGTTATCCCTGAGAAACAGGTTAATGAGAATGATCTAGAACAGATTAAAGAGAAACTATTGTCAAGAGTAAATGAGATGTTCGGCGGCAAGAATATTGTCTCTAAACCAAGGATTGAAACAGTTGAACATAAGCCTGAAGTGCAAGAAGCAGAGTTTGAAGATGTAGAAGAGGACGAAGATCTAGATAATATTTCAGAGATGCTTGGCGGAAAACATGCAGTAAAAGATGTTGGAGAAGAGGAGGAAGAAGAGCAGGAGCCAGCAGAGGAAGAGCCAACAGAAGAAGAGGATGAGCCTGAAGAAGAACAAGAGGAAGAGCTTGAAGAAGAACAGCCAGAACAAGAACCAGAAAAAGAAGACAAAGGCGCAGACCTTGATGAAATTGCTAAGTTACTAGGTGGAAAATGAGTGAAGATTGTTTATATTGTAAAATTGTAGGTGGAGAAATCCCTGTGAAAAAGATTTATGAAGATGAGAAAGTATTGGCTTTCTTAAAACCTAACCCAGCTAGCTTCGGCCATATCCTAATTATACCTAAAGCGCATTATACAATAATAGAACAAGTGCCTGATTTTGAAGTAGGTAAACTATTCAATGTAAGCAATAAACTATGTACAGCTGCATTTGAAACCTTGGGAGCTGGCGGTACTAATATTCTAACGCAAAACGGTGTAGCAGCAGGGCAGTCTGTACCTCATTTCGCGATAAACATTATTCCTAGAAAAGAAAACGACGGGCTTAATTTTCAATGGCAGCCTAAACAATTAAGCCAGGAAGAAATGTCTACAGTTGAATTAAAACTTAAAGATGCTTCTCACAATATAGGCGGTTTCCAGAAATCTGATAATGCGCCAATGCAGGTTGCAAAACAACTGCCAGAAAAGATTAAAGAGAAAAAAGGCGAAGAAAACTACTTGATTAAACAGCTGGATCGAATGCCTTGAATAAAGCACAATACATTTAAATGAGTTCTAGATAACTCTTCTCGAGGTAATACTTAATAATTAAACATGGGGGTGCATTAAAAGTGGTGCTAAACGTAGACGAGTTAAAGACTAAAGCTAAAGCTATAAGAAAACATATAATTGAGATGACCAATGCTGCTGGTTCAGGTCATCCAGGCGGTTCTCTTTCTGCAACAGATATTATAACTGCATTGTATTTCAATGTGATGAAACATGATCATAAGAATCCTAAATGGGAAGAGCGGGACTATTTTATTCTAAGCAAAGCTCATGTATGCCCTGCTTCGTATTCTGCAATGGCAGAATCAGGTTATTTCCCAGTTGATGAGCTGTTGACATTGCGTAAGTTTGGCTCTAGGTTGCAAGGACATCCGCATATGCTTAAATTGCCAGGTATAGAAAATTCTGGCGGTTCATTAGGTCAGGGACTTTCTATTGCAGTAGGTGTAGCACTTGGATTGAAGATGGATAAAAAGCCTAACAGAGTATATTGTATGATGGGTGACGGTGAATGTAACGAAGGCCAGATCTGGGAAGCAGTAATGGACGGTTTCCATTACAAGATTGATAACTTATGCGGGATTGTTGATAAAAACAGGCTGCAGATAGATGGCTGGACTAAAGATGTAAAGAATATGGATCCAATGGGAGATAAATGGAAAGCCTTTGGCTGGCATGTGATCGAGATTGACGGCCATAACATGGAAGAAATCCTGAAAGCTTTTGAAGAAGCTAAGACAGTAAAAGGCAAACCAACTGTCATAATCGCAAACACTACAAAAGGCAAAGGCGTCTCATTCATGGAAAACCAAGCAGGATGGCACGGCAAAGCTCCTAACGACGAAGAAGCAAAACAAGCACTAGCAGATATTGATAAGATGGAGGGGTGAAAAATGGGTGATAGAACCAGTATATGTCATTCCAGGGTAGAAGGTATAGGAATAATTGCAAATACACACTTAAGGTTAGCTTCACGTTACAATTTTAATGCACTCTTTTCTCCTACAGGTAAACGTTCGTTTGAAGAGTTTTATGCGTTAAAGGAAAGAGAACTTACTCCTGGTTTAGAATATGCTGCCGAAGTACTTGAATCTGCTTTCAAATATGCTTTTCCTAAAGCACTTGATGCAGTTATAGAAGAGATAGAGAAAAGTGGAGAACCACTAGTTAATCTTATTACAGATAAACCTGTCGATGGAAAAGAGGATATGAAGTTTCAATTAGCACTTGATTTTAGAAGGATATATGGTTTTGATGGTGGTAGTTTGGATGATTTAACTCTTCCTAAAGGTTATTTTATTGATCAAATGAGTAGAGAAATGAAACTCCTGGAGGCTGTTGCTGATCATATTGCTGTACTTAATACAGCTTTTAAAGCCTTTGAAGGAAACCTGGAATATAGTAAAGAAGCTAGAGAAAAAATAGACAACCTATTCAATAAAATGACTGGTGAGTATTTAGCGGTAATCTTACATGCAACTACAAAATATAATGCTATATTCAACATGGCTGAACATTTTGATAGGATTCTTGACAGATTAAGAGAAAAGGAGGAAGATGACTTAAGCTTCCAGAATGTACTTAATAACGCTTTTCCAGGGGAAAGGCATCTAGATGTTTATCTTTCTCATTTTATAGAATATCAAGATAGACAAGACCTTGATTTTGCATATCTGCTTAGTTTTCTCAAAGAACTAAATCATAATCATATCTTACTAGGCAAACATAAAACAGGCAATTACACAGAAGAAACACTAAGAGGTGATTTCTTTGAAACAGCAGGAATGCCAGCAGTTGATATGTATGCTCCACTTAGACCCCTTGATCTTGACACCCTAATACACCAACAAGCTGTCAAATACTTGAAAGAATTCGCAAACAACGAAGCTAATAAATTATACACGCCAGCAGAAAGTGCTGGTGGAGGAAGTTGATGCCAAAAAAAGACTCAGAGGGACCTAAACGGCTTAAGATACTTGCACCTAAGGTAAAGAAAGTTATGGGAGCTTTAGATGCAGTTGTAAGATTTGTTTCTGCTGAGTACGGGGCAGCGCATGATTTGCGTGTAGAGAGAGAGAAGTATTATATATTTAATCCATTTACAGAATTAATGAATATTGTTGAAAATAAGCAAGATCCTGTTGGATTAAGATACCTTAATAGTTCTTTTGAATCAGATGTTCGTGCTATTATGCCAGAAGTGATTGATACTGTTGTTAAAGGAGTGGAAGAAAGAGAAGAACTACATGACGGATTAGCAATTCTTGCAAGAGAAGATGAATCTCAAGATATAACTTATGGTGCGCTTTCTCAAGAACAAAAACTGGCTACAGTAAAAGAGGCAATTGCTATATTCTTAGGAGTAGGTGACCAGGATGTAAATAATCTTTCTTTACAGGATTATTTTACAGATGAAGAAGAAGCATTAGTTGCTGAAGATCTTATAAGGCAATCCAATTATGGGATTACTTTAGCAAGGATGTATGAAGGTTTTGATGAACCAGATCCTATTGATATGCATGAGGCATCTGTTCTTTTTAATACTGCTGTTATGGATCTTATTCCATTGTATTTGGAGAAGGCATTAAATGCTGAAAAGTATGGTGCAACCATTAAGAAGATGATTAGTGAAAATGAGGATTTATCTGTAGATAAAATTATTTCTGATAAAAAACTTAGAGATGAAGTTCTTATAAGAACATACGATTCAGACGAAGCGTTGGACCTTGTTGTAGATAGTTATGAGAGGGATATGAGGTTCACGGCATCTTCTAGAAATCTAAGAGACTTCATGCAGACAGAGTACATGAAAGCTGCTTCTATAGTTGGTTTTAATAGGTTTATTCCAAAGATGGAAACAGAGAGTAAATTAAGTTTGTTGTTTAGGTATATTCAGGATACTATAAGAGATCAGATTTCAAACTACCAGTTAGATTATATTGCAGATGTTTATAAGAAACATAAACTTATG
This sequence comes from uncultured Methanosarcinales archaeon, assembly GCA_964550525.1. Lineage (GTDB taxonomy): Archaea > Nanobdellota > Nanobdellia > Woesearchaeales > JANQNQ01 > CAZJZJ01. The sequence goes on along the minus strand of CAZJZJ010000023.1, from coordinate 11,545 downwards.
GTGAGTATAACGCCAAAAGGAGAACAAAGAGCACAAGAACAAGGAGGTAATTAACATGTCAAAAGAAAACTCAGATATGAAATTGGTTGAAAATATGTATGGGGAGGTTGAGCAGATACCTAGTCGTCATGGTTATGGTGATGGATTGGTTGAGCTTGGCAAGAAGAATCCTAATGTTGTTGTGTTGGGAGCTGACCTAACTTCATCTGTACGTGCACATTTGTTTCAGAAAGCTTTTCCAGAAAGGTTCATTGAATTTGGTATTGCAGAGCAGGACATGACTTGCGCTGCAGCTGGCCTAAGCTTGGTTGGTAAGATTCCTTATGTAAGTACTTACGGAGTTTTCAGTACAGGACGTGCATGGGATCAATTAAGAACAACTGTTTGTTATGGTAACCTTAATGTAAAGATAGGCAGTGCGCACGGTGGTGTATCTGTAGGTGCAGACGGTGCAACTCACCAAGCTTTAGAAGATATTACTTTAACAAGAGTCTTGCCTAATATGACTGTTATAGTACCAGCTGATTATCATGAAGCAAAGAAAGTTACACTTGCATCAGCTGATATTAAAGGACCAGTTACAATGAGGTTTGGCAGAGAAAAGATTCCTGTGATTACAACCCCTGATACACCTTTTAAAGTAGGCAGAGCTGAAACTTTTAGGTTTGGTGAAGATGTTACTATCGTTGCATGCGGTTACATGGTCTATGAAGCAATGATGGCTGCTAAAGAACTAGAAAAAGAAAACATTGATGCACGTGTAATCAATTGCCACACTGTTAAACCTATAGACAAAAAAACAATTATTGAAGCAGCTAAACAAACTGGCGCAATAGTCACAGCAGAAGAACACCAAGTTATGGCAGGTTTTGGTTCAGCTATCGCAGAAGTAGTTGTCAAGAATTATCCAGTACCAATGAAAATGATCGGTGTACAAAACCGTTTTGGAGAATCTGGCACACCTGATGAATTATTAGATGAGTTTGGCTTAAGAGCAAAAGACATAATCAAAGCAGTGAAAGAAGTCTTGAAGATGAAGAAATAGGTGATTTAGATCACTGAACATGAGACTGAACCTGAAGAACTGTATCCCAGAGAGGTTAACCTGAACTTATTAAATGATGGTGCTGTAAGCAAGTTTCCAGGGTTATACAGGAAGATTCTAGCTGAGCAAAAAGATGATGTAGATTATGCTATTAGAGTATTAGGTATGGATCCTGGCACAGGGCCAATAACTCTTGAAAGGCTTGCTATGTTGTCTATGGCTTATTTTATTAAAGGCGACACAACAAAAGCGCTTGAATATCTGGATGGTACAACTGACTTCTGTCCTGAAGAGAATAGTTATCTGTTCTATCCTGCAAAACTTAAGCCAGGAGAAAGAACATTTGAGAATTCATATATCTTTGGATCTTATGTTTTTGTGCTTGAGACAATAGTAGAAGCTGTGCCTGATTTCACTGAAGCTCGTAATTTGTTGTATGAGGCTTATGTTCAAGAAGGCGATACTAAAAGAGCAGCAGGCTTACAAGGAGAAAAGGATAAGATTGCTAGTTTAGATTAAGGAGGGTGAGGAAAAATGGTTGAACATAAAGAAAACAATATTGAAACACTTTTAGAATCAGGCGATGCTTACAAAAAATTAGGAAACCTTCACGCAGCTCTTGTACAATACCAATTAGCTTTTAGTATTAATTCTAAATCTGAAGAAACTTGTTTAAGAATGGCAGATGTATTTTTGATGCAAAGCAGGTATCCTGATGCAAAACAATTCTTCTCAAAAACTCTTGAGATTAATCCAGAAAATACACAAGCGCTTTTAGGCTTAGGTGAAGTCTTCTCAAAAGCTCTTGAGATTAATCCTAATAATGCAGAAGCGCACTTTGGTCTTGCGCAGGTTTATCTGCATAAAGGAAACTTAGATGAAGCATATGCACATGCTATTGAATCAATCAAGCATGACCCCAGAACACATGAATCTCGTTTGATCTTAGGGAGATGTTCTCAAGCTAATGGCGATTATGAAGATGCGTTTAAGATGTATAGGCAAGTTGTTGATCATGCTCATGGAGATATAATGATGAAAGGTAGAGATGCAACCTTGAATCTAGCCAGAGAACTTTATGAGGAAGAAGAGTATGAAGTGGCTTTGAAAGGTTTAGATAGTATAACTCATCTCTTTACTGATGACCAAGAAATGGATCTTCTTAGAGCTTATATCAAGCTTGGTCAAGGCGATCTAGAGGTTGCTGCAAGGAGATTCCAATATGCTTTAGCTTCTGGCGGCGATCAAGAATTAAACAAAGAAGCAGCTGGGCAGTTAGTAAGTATCCATACTAAACTTGGTAACACTGATCTTGTTCAGAAATATCAGACTATAGCTAAAACTGGCATAGTGCCAGAAGAGGATTACGCTTTGAAAACTGAAGGGTGAAACAAATGAATCCAGATGAAATAGGTGGCGGTTCTGACATTTATGAGAAAGTAACTGAAGCAATGATTGCAACTAGTGGGCTTGAAGATAAGTTTAGGGAGGCTAGGCAAAATGTTTTGGCTAATCCAGAAGATAGCAGTGCACATTCTGAAATGGGTAAGGTGTTCTTTGATATGGGTTTTGAAGGTTGTTATGATGCAGCAATCCATTATTTTGAAAAAGCACTTAATATTAATCCACAAAACACCCAGGCGCTTTTAGGTTTAGGTGAAGTTTACTATCACAAAGCAGAAGTAGAAGATTCTTTAGAAAACTACCTTGAAGTCGTCCGTATTGATCCCGAAAATGTACAAGGTTACGTTGGTGTTGGGAAGTGTTATAGGACTATTTTTGAGGAAACTGGAGATCCTTCTTTCTTGTTACACGCAATGATACATTATCAAAAAGCTATCCCTTTTGATGCAGAAAATGTAAGTGCACGTATTGGTCTGGCTAGATGTTATTTTGCACAAAAAAGGTACAGAAGAGCTGCAATTGAATTTGAAGAAGCCAAAAACCTTGCTCCAGAGAATGCAGATGTGAGGAGAGACTTAGGTGTTTCATATATTGAATTGGGACGTTTTGATGAAGCAGAAACTGAGCTGAAAAAAGCAGTTGAGTTTTATCACAAAAAGTGTGCCTTTGAAGAAAAAGCTAAAGCACTCTTTTACTTATCATTAGCAAATCGAGGGCAAGGAAAAGAAGAAGAAGCTTTGAAAAACCTTGAAACAGCAGTTATACTCTTTCCTGCAGTTATTGAGATAGCAAAACAATACTCCAGTGATATTACAGGTTTATTGGCATTATAGGTTTAAAACAAACAGGTGATACAAAATGAAATTCGCTGAACGTATGTCGAGGTTAGGGACAGAAACTGCTTTTGAGATGGTTGTTAAGGTTAATAAGTTGAAAGCAGAAGGTAGGAAGGTTATAAGTTTTGCAATTGGCGAGCCAGATTTCGATACTCCTGAGAATATTAAGCAGGCTGGTATAAAAGCTATCCAGGATAACATGACTCATTATGGGCCTTCTGCAGGGTTAATGGATTTCAGGAAAACAATTTCAGAGTACTTAAAGAAAACACGTAACGTAGATTATACAGAAGAAGAGATTGTAGTAGTGCCAGGCGGCAAGCCAATTATTTTCTTTACAATACTTGCATGTGTAGATCCAGGTGATGAAGTGCTTTACCCTAATCCAGGATTTCCTATCTATGAATCTATGATAAATTTTGTAGGTGCTAATGCAGTGCCTTATGAATTACTGGAAAGCAAAGGTTTTAGTTTTGATTTCGAAGCATTGAAAGCTAAGGTAACAGATAAAACAAAGTTGATAATAATCAATTCACCGCAAAACCCGACAGGCGGTGTAATCCCTAAAGAGGATTTAGAGGAACTTTCAAAACTTGCAATAGAAAAGGATTTTTGGATACTAAGCGACGAAATCTATTCAAGGATGGTTCATGATGGTAAGTTTGAAAGCATTACCCAGTTCCCTGGTATGAAAGAAAGAACTGTAATCCTTGACGGGCATTCAAAAACATATGCAATGACAGGTTGGAGATTAGGTTATGGTGCAACAAACAAACAAATGGCAGCTTACATTGCACAACTAATGACAAACTCTAACTCTTGTACAGCTACATTTACTCAGATCGCAGGTAAAGAAGCTCTTGCAGGTAACCAGGATGGAGCAGAGATGATGGCAAAAGAGTTCAAGGAAAGAAGAGACCTTATAGTAAAATTGCTTAATGACATTGACGGTGTAACTTGTTTATCACCAGGCGGAGCATTCTATGTCTTTGCTAATGTAACTGGTTCATGCAAAAAACACGGCTTTAAAGATTCAGTGCAAGTACAAGACTACTTGCTTTATGAAGCAGGTGTTGCAACACTTTCAAGAATCTATTTCGGCCCAAAAAACCAAGGCGAAACAGAAGAATATATCAGGCTAAGCTATGCAACTTCTAAGGAAGGCATAAAAGAAGGATTAGCTTTAATGAAGAAATACTTAGAAGACGAAGAGAAGATTAAAGCGTTTTTAGAGAAACAATAAATCCGTCACTAACGTTCCTTGAGTTTTTGTTTTTTAATACGCATAAAAAACTAAACCAAAAACAAAAACCACCACGCACCAGCAAAATAACTAACAATAAAAGCAACAAAGAACGAAGGCACGAATGGAATTCCTTCTTTGATCAGAATCCTGCCTACTTTTTTCTTTTTATGTAATTCAATTAAGGTTTTGATCTGTTTAGTGCTTACTCCAAGGTCTTTTGGCCCTGTAATTCTTTTGCCGGAAACAATTACGTCTTTTGCAATCCAATCGCCTTCTACAAGCTCTTTTGGGAAAACAAGTTTAAGCATGCATACTTCTTCAACTATCTTCATAAACAGCCAGAAGTAAAAAGTCAGGAATATCATCAAAGCAAGTACAGCGAGTAGTAGTTTCTGTGCAATGTCCTTTGCAAAGAATGCAGCTATGATCACCACCAAGACAGCAATTAGAACAATCCATCTCATTGTTTTTACGCTTTTCTTTTTAGCCCAGAACTTGGCTCTGGCAATAAACCTTTTTCTTTTCTTAATCACAAGAACAAGTGTCCAAATCAGCCCGTAAACAGCTCCAACTAAAAGCAGGTTGATAATAAACAAGACAATAAAGGAATCAACACTAAACTTCATAAAATCAAGTCCAACTAAAGCGCCAATACCCATCAATAGTTTAGCATCACCACCACCCCATTGGCCTGTGTAGAACATCAAGTAAGCCAAAACAAAAAAAACTCCAAAACCAGCTAACCCCATGTAGAAGAACATCCAATCAAGAGTTGAAACAGAATAAAGCAATCTCAAGCAAAGCCCTGTAAAGATAAGCCCGTAATTCAGCCAATCAGGCACTTCTCTTTTCTTTATGTCTGTTATTGAACCAATGATTAAAGCGAATAAAGCTATAATATATAGTGTATTTATCATAGGTTCACAAAAACTAGGTAAAATTTATAAATATTGTGATTATTACCCAATAGTAATGCTAGACAAAATCAAAGAACTAATCAAAAGGCAGAAAGCAGAACCAGTGAAAGGTATTCCGTTACATGTAGCTATAACTATGCATGGAGTTAAGAAATGGGCTGGTTTGAATAATGTAAGGCTGGAAGAGGCTTTCAAGAAAAGCTTTGAGCTATTGCCTCAGCTATTTGAAGAGCAGATAAAAAGCAATATCAGGATAGTGACTTATTACCTATTGCCAGAAGTAGGCCTAACCTCAGAAGAAGTCACCTATTTAATGTTTCAGATAAAAGACCTGTTTGAAAAGCTTGCAATGAATAAGATTCTAGATGAAAACCAGTTTAAAGTAAGTGTACTTGGTAAATGGTATGATCTTGCAGGAGAAGCTGTTGAACCTATAAAAAAGGTAATAGCAGCTACTAAGGATTATGATAATTTCTTTGTTAATTTCTGTATAAACTATGATGGCCAGACCGAGATAGTGGATGCTGTCAAACTTATAGCACGAAAAGTAGTGGCAAATAAACTTGAGATTGATCATGTAGATAAGGAGACCATAAAAGAGAACCTTGCTTCATCCTATTTCTTGCCGCCAGCTCTAATCATAAAAAACGGTTCAAGAAAAGGTGCTTCTGGCTTACTCCTTTGGGACTCAATTTACTCAGAATACTTCTTTACAGATAAAAACTGGCCTGCGTTCAAACCAGAAGACTTCAAAAAAGCTATAGAGTATTATAAGAAGAAGAAAGGGGCTGAGTGAAGTATCTGTTACTGTAGGGTAACTACGCCCCGAAACCTTTATAAAGCTTTGATTTACTCTTTTTTTAGCATGTCAATCATAATGCAAGTAAAGCAACCACTAAGTAGGCTTGAGGTAGTTGCATATGTTCATAGTGCTTTGTACTCAGTAAAAAATCCTCTATTAGAAGTTTGTACAGATCCTACAAAAGATTTCCATTTCCAGGAAGAGTTGCCTGAGTGGGATATTCCAAATGTTGCAGGATTTACTTGGAAAGGGAATTCTAATCCAGTTGTATATGCAAGGGATGTACAAAGTTACTGGGAAAGGACTCTTAGAGAGGGTAAGCCAGAGCAAGTTGTAAGACATATCAGGTCTATGCAGTATGATCTGGATAAGATCGCTATGAGACCAGATTGTGGTTTATCATTCATTACAGGCGATATTCCAGATACAGGAGAATTGGGAGATCAGCTTTATGGAAGCCAGGAAAGTTTTGTATTACAGCAGGTTGCAAGATTTCTACTAAGTCATTATAATAAGATTACAAGAGCAGCTATTACTTCAAGTTATGGCCATAAGATGGAATATGGTAAATTAGTCTGTCATGTACGTGTTCATGAAATCAAATAAAATTCTATGAGTTATAGGTCCAACATTTTTGAATAATAATTGTACTAACAAGATCTTACAACAACCCCCAAATATAACCGCAAACCTTATAAATACCCTCTAATTTCTCCACTGAATCCAATGAGTGATGATTCCTCTTGCGGGAGGATGAGTGAGGAGGTTTTCTAACCTCGTAATTAGATTAGCCAAAACAAGGAGGCGAAATAAAATGGTAGGAGTTCAGTTATCAAAAGAACTAACAGACAAAGCATTAGAAGCAGTTGAAGTAGCTAAAGCAACAGGTAAGATAAGGAAAGGTACAAACGAAGTAACTAAAGCATTAGAAAAAGGCGAAGCAAAGTTAGTAGTAGTAGCTAAGGATGTTAACCCGCCAGAGATTGTTATGCATTTACCTCTTCTTGCGAAAGAAAAAAGCATCTTATGTGCAGAAGCACCTAGTAGAGAAGAACTAGGAGCAGCAGCAGGTATAGACGTACCAACAACAGCAGTTGCAATTGTGCAAGAAGGCGAAGCTAAGAAACTAATTAAACAGCTAGATGCTTCAAAACAGGCTTAAGGTGAGCTCAATGGCAGGCAAAGGTAAGATGATCTTTAAAGGCAAGCATAAACAAAAAGGTAGACAGCAGGATACTGGCAGCAAAGCTGGAGTATATTTTAGCCGTGCAGTCTCTGCAAGTGTAGAAGAGGTTATAGGCAGGACAGGTGCACGTGGGGAAGCTATACAGGTAAGATGTAAAGTCTTGGAAGGAAGAGACCAGAACAAGATATTGAGAAGGAATGTTAAAGGTCCTGTAAGAGTAGGCGATATACTGATGTTAAGAGAAACAGAAATTGAAGCTAGAGCACTTAGCCGTAAAGGCAGAGGCTCAGAATAAAGGTGATTGACAATGGTTAAATGCACTTTTTGTGGAGAAATGATTGAAAGAGGAACAGGAAAAGCCTATATCCAAGTTGACGGTAAACAATTATTTTTTTGTTCATCTAAATGTGAAAAGAATATGTTAAAACTAAAAAGAAAACCTCTTAAAACCAAGTGGACTAAGAGGTTTATGGAAAAAAAGAAAAAGGTGAGTTAAATGATTGAGAAAACTTTTGTTATGATAAAACCGGACGGCGTTGAAAGAGGGCTTGTTGGTGATATAATCAGCAGGTTTGAAAGGATTGGCCTTAAAATAGTAGGCATGAAAATGCATTGGGTTAGCAAGGAATTCAGCAAAAAGCATTATGCAGCTCATCTAAAAAAACCTTTTTACAAGGGGCTTGAAGAGTTTATTACATCTGGCCCTGTAGTTGCTATGGCTATTGAAGGTATACATGCTATTGAGTTAGTAAGGAAGATTGTAGGTGATACAGAACCAAGGAAAGCAGTGCCTGGTACAATCAGAGGAGACTACTGCCACCACAGTTATGCTTACTCAGATGGTAAAGGTATAGCAATAAAAAACATAATTCACGCGTCAGGCGATAAAAAGGATGCTAAAAAAGAGATCGAACTTTGGTTCGATAAAAATGAGATGCATTCATACAAAACAGTACATGATAAACATGTTTTGTAATTAAACTTAAATAGGAGGATTTTCAAAATGGCGGAAAAGATGGTAGATAGGGTACAAAAAATCATGAAGATTCCAGATCAGATTAGAAATATCTGTACAAGTGCTCATATAGATCACGGTAAAACTACTTTCAGTGATAACTTGCTTGCAGGAGCAGGTATGATGTCAGAAATTGACGCAGGTAAAGCCCTGAAAATGGATACGCATGATGACGAACAGGAGCGTGGTATTACTATTGACACAGCTTCTGTCAGTATGGTACATAAATTCAATGATAAAGAATACCTTATCAATCTTTTGGATACTCCTGGTCACGTTGATTTTGGTGGAGACGTTACAAGAGCTATGAGAGCTGTAGATGGTACTATAGTACTATGCTGTGCAGTTGAAGGTATCATGCCGCAGACTGAAACTGTTTTAAGGCAAGCATTAAGAGAGCTTGTAAAACCAGTGCTTTTCATTAATAAGGTTGACAGGCTAATCAAAGAGCTTAAGCTTACACCTGAAAAAATGCAGGAACGTTTTGTTAAGATAATTGAAACAGTAAACAAATTTATCATGGAGATTGCTCCTAAAGGTTATGGGGAAAAATGGCAGCTTAGTGTGCAGGATGGAAGTGTAGCTTTTGGTTCAGCATATCATAACTGGGCATTATCACTTTCTTTTATGCAGAAATCAGGTATAACTTTTAAGGATATAATTGATGCTTATGAAGGCACTGATGCCAATGAAATAGAACAGAAAGTAATGGCACTTGCAAAAAAAGCTCCTTTACATGAGGTTATTTTAGATATGGTTATAAAACATCATCCCAACCCTGTAAAAGCACAGGAATACAGGATACCTCGGATCTGGCATGGAGATGTTGAAAGCGAGGAAGGAAAATCCTTAGTAAAATGCGATCCTAACGGGCCTTTATTCTTTGTTATTACGAAGATTACAGTTGATCCGCAAGCAGGAGAAATCTCAGCAGGCAGACTTTTCTCAGGTACAATGAAGAAAGGTGTAGAGGTTTATCTTAATAGAGGTAAACAGAATACTAGGATTCAGCAGGTATTTATCTTTAACGGTGCAAAAAGAGATATTGTTGAAGAGGTTGCAGCTGGAAATATTATAGGTGTTAGTGGAGTTAAAGCTTACGCAGGTGAAACTGTTACACTTAATCCTACAGAACCATTTGAAGAGATTACACATATCTTTGAGCCAGTTATTACAAAAGCTATTGAAGCTAAAAAACCAAGCGACCTTCCAAAGCTTATTGAAATCTTAAGAATGGTTGCTAAAGAAGATCCTACTATAGTAATAGAGATTAATGAAGAAACAGGCGAACACTTAATGCATGGTATGGGAGAGTTGCATCTTGAGGTTATTGAGAACAGAATTAGGTCAGAGAAAGGCCTTGATGTTCAGACTTCTCAGCCAATAGTTGTGTATAGGGAAACAGTTACAAAACCTTCAACACAAGAAGCAGAAGGTAAATCTCCAAACAAACACAATAAATTTTACTTCTTGGTTGAACCTCTTGAAGATTCAATCTATGAAGCGATAAAAAAGAAAGAGATTCCGCAGATGAGGCTTAAGAAAAAAGATGTCAAGTTAAGAGACCAATTGATTGAACTTGGTATGAATCCAAAATCAGCTCCTAAGGTTGTTGATATCTTCAAAGGAAATCTATTGGTAAATGAGGTTAGGGGAGAAGTTCACATTGGAGAGATCATGGAGATGGTCATGGATATGTTTGAAGATGTAATGTCAGCAGGTCCTCTAGGTAAAGAGCCTTGTACTAAAGTAAAGGTAAGATTCACTGATACTAAACTTCACGAGGACGCGATCCATCGTGGTCCTGCACAGGTTTACCCTGCTGTAAGGGATGGTATAAGAGGAGCAATGATGATGGCAGCTCCTTTATTGCTTGAACCTAGGCAAATCACAAGGATAGAAGCACCTGCAGAGTACATGGGTGAATTGTCAAAGATTGTCAACAATAAACGAGGACAATTGTTAGAGATGAACCAGGAAGGTATTTTAGTAGTTGTTAAAGCTAAACTTCCTGTAGCAGAGATGATTGGATGGAGCTCTGAACTTAGAAGTGCAACAGGCGGAAGAGGTAACTCAAGCCTGATTGACCAGTCTTTTGAAAGGCTGCCTAATGAGCTTCAAGAAAGAGTAATCAAACAGATTAAGGACCGAAAAGGCCTTACAGACGCTATGTTGGGTGTATAAACAGTAAGCAAAAAAGACCTATACGGTCTTTAAGGTTCCAAAAAAAGCTTCGCTTTTTTCGTAACCTTTATAAAGCAAAACAAAATTCCCAGTTAAAGCGTTATACTATATAAAAACCAAAAATCGGAGGGATAAATAATGGCTGAAAAAGAACATATGAATCTTGTATTCATAGGACACGTAGATCATGGTAAATCTACAACTGTAGGTAGAATGTTGTTTGACTCTGGAAATATCGACGAGCAAACAATGAGAAAACTGAAAGACAAAGCTGAACAGCTTGGTAAAGGTGGATTTGAGTTCGCTTTCGTAATGGACAATCTTAAGGAAGAGCAAGAAAGAGGCCTTACAATCGACCTTGCACATAAGAGATTTAATACACCAAAGTATTATTTTACAATAATTGATGCACCAGGACACAAAGACTTCATTAAAAACATGATTACAGGAGCATCTCAAGCAGATGCAGGTGTATTAGTAGTAGCTGCTAACGACGGTGTAATGGCACAGACAAAAGAGCACGTATTCTTAGCAAGAACACTTGGTGTAAACCAATTAATCATTGCAATCAATAAGATGGATATGGTTAAGTATGACCAGGCTAAATTCGATGCAATTAAGAAAGAAGTTGAAGCTCTTCTAAAGACTGTTGGTTATAAACCTGAAGAGATCCCATTTGTACCAATAGCATCATTGCCAGGTGACAATGTAGTTAAGAAAAGCGAAAACCTTGCATGGTTCAAAGGAAAAACACTTTTAGAACAACTTGATGAGTTTAAGGTTCCAGAAAAACCTACAAAGCTTCCATTAAGACTACCTATACCTGTTATGTTATAAACATCCTGTATAGGAAGTCATAATGGAAGCTTTGTAGGTTTTTCTGGAACCTTAAACTCAACAAGTAGTTCTA
>CAZJZJ010000022.1:0-22490 GCA_964550525.1 uncultured Methanosarcinales archaeon | reverse complement strand
GGAAATGCATGAAAATTGCGTGAATAAGTAAACTCATCAACACCCATTCTAGCTAGTTTTGCCATCCTTTCTATCTCATCATCAAAATCCTGTTTTAATAGGCCTAAGCTTGTGTTAACGTCAAGTTCTAAATAGGGGATTTTTCTTTTAGAGATGTATTTTACTAATTTTTCTATGTGAGGATAAGTCATAGGTTCTCCACCAGATAAAGCAATACTAATATTATCAATATGAGGCACCTGTCCTAAAAAAACATCAACAGCTTTCTTTGCTGTCTTTAAATCCATTACTCGCTTACCATCAGGACCAGCAGAAAGGTAGCAGTGCCGACATGCCTCTGGACATACATCTGTTAATATCATTACTAGTCCTAGGTATGATGGTCTTTGCATCTTCCGCCCCCATTTCTTTTTACTTTGTGATTATAACCTCATCGCCCTCTTTCAGATTAAACTTATCTCTTAGTTTATCTTTTGCAATTATTTCAACAACTGATTTATCATGTACTGTTCGTTCTGGTACAACTATAGCAACAATTTCGTCTTTTATTTTAACTTTGTAAGCTTTCAAAGGACTGAAAGAACGTTCTTTTGTTTTGAAACCTTTTATGTGTACAGAAGGGATGTCAACCAAGAAATCCAGTCTTTCTTGTTTATCAACTCTTACATTAAGTGTGCCAGAAAACGGCTTAAAACCAAGCTTTTCTATAATCTGATCTTGATAACCTTTCAAAGAGATATAGTATCCGCCTTCATCTACGCCTGAGAAAATATTGCCTTTTAGTTCTTGCTTCTTGTTTTCAAAAACATTACGAAGAACAGCATAATTTTGCTCCAATAGTTTCCTTGACTTATCTGTAAGCTTGACAGTTACACCATTAGGACTTACATCCCTTTCTATCAGTCCAGCTTCTTCAACCTCACGCAGAATCCTGCTAGCAGACTGCTGAGACATGTTTATTTCCCTGGCTAACTTATTTGTAGAAGTCTTAAAACTGCCAAAAAGCCCTGTTTTAGCAGCTATCTTCATAATCACAGCCAAATAACTATTAACTCCTCCCATATTAGAAACAGAAAGCAAAACTTACTTATAAATGTTACGGTACTCGGATGTGGGTTACTGGTGCATACAAACATTTATATACACAACCGCCTATAATTCTATAAAAAAAGAGGGAAAATGCTAAATCCAAAAGCAGGTATGTTCTTTGAAGTAAGTTGGGAAGTGTGTAATAAAGTTGGCGGGATATTCACAGTTATATCTTCGAAAGCAGCTCAGATGCAGAAGTATTACGGAGATGGTTATTTTCTTGTAGGGCCTTATTTCGCAGACAAAGCTGCAGGCCAGTTTATGGAAGAAGTACCTCCAGATTCAATGAAAAAGGTATGTGATGAACTTAATAAGCACGGTATAGCAGTTCATTACGGTAAATGGCTTGTTAAAGGTGAGCCTAAGGTTATGTTATTAGATTTCATGGGTTTTTCTCAGCAAACAAATGAGATAAAGCGTAAACTTTGGGATGATTACCAGATTGATAGTTTGGGCACAGAATGGTATGGTTTTGATGAGCCTGTTGTTTGGTCAACTGCTGTAGGAAAACTCTTAGAAAGAATTAAACAAGTGCATAATGAAGATAAAATAGTAGCTCAGTTCCATGAATGGCTTAGTGGTGCAGCATTACTCTACTTAAAAACCAATAAAGTAGATATTGGCACAGTATTCACAACCCATGCAACTATGTTGGGAAGAACTTTGGCTTCAAAGGATTTTGATCTTTACGGTCAATTAAAAAACATTGACCCAATGAGAGAAGCTTATAACAACGGTATCCAGGCAAAACATCTTACAGAGATGAAGTGTGCGCAGCATGCAGACATTTTAACAACAGTAAGAGAGATTACTGGTATAGAAGCAACACATCTTCTAGGAAAAAAACCAGATGTAATATTGCCTAATGGTCTAGACTTCGATAAATTTCCAAGTTTTGAAGATCTTAGTCTTAAACATAAAATAATGCGAGAAAAGATACGTGAATTTATAATGTATTACTTTTTTCCTTTTTATCAGTTTGATCTAAAGAAAACATTATTCTATTTCTTAGCAGGACGCTATGAATTCCATGATAAAGGTATAGATCTTTTTGTCAATGCCTTAGGTAAACTAAATAATAGATTGAAAAAAGAGAAAAGTGACAGGACTATTATAGCATTCTTCTGGGTACCTGGTCCAATCAGAGGTATTAAACCTTCATTGCTTCAGAATAAAACCCTTTTCAGAGATATAAAAGATGCATTAGATGTTGAGATGATTACTGTAGAAAAAAGTCTACTTTACTCTGTAGTTTCTAATAAAGAGGTAACTAAAAAGAGCTTATTCAGTGAAGATTTCCTGCACGAAGCTAAGAAAAAGATCTTACGTTTCAATCAGAAAGGAATTCCACCTTTGCTTACTCATGATTTGTACAATGAAGACCAAGACCAAATCTTAAATGCATTAAAATCAGTAGGACTTCTAAACAGAAAAGAAGATAGAGTTTAAGTCATCTTCTATCCAATCTATTTAACAGGTGCAGATGGTTTATTAGACACAAGCTACTATGAAAGTATGCAAGGTTCACACCTTGGTGTATTCCCTTCTTTTTATGAACCTTGGGGTTATACTCCTTTAGAAGGTGGTGCTTTAGGTGTAGCTTCAGTAACAACAGATTTATCTGGTTTTGGTAGGTATATTTTTGAACATATCGATACAAAGAAATTACCAGGAGTGTTTGTATTGCCAAGGCTAGGCAAGAAAGACAATGAAGTTGTTAAAGGACTAAGCAAAGTCCTATATACTTTCTCACAATACTCAAGACAAGAACGAGTAAACAACAAAATAGCAGCACGTAAGATAGCCGAGAAAGCAGATTGGGGCATAATGGCAGAAAACTATATCACAGCACATAACATGAGTTTAGGATAAAATATTTAAATTGAGTTGGATTACTTTTTTCTATGGCAGATGAAGGAGATATATTTAGGGGGCTAAGTTATAATTATACTCCTAATGATCAAGGCGGGATTGAAACTATGATTGAAAGACATCTTAAAGGCCGTGGAATATGTGATGAGAAAGTTCTTGAAGCAATGAGAACTATCAATAGGAGAGAGTTTATGCCTGAGAAAGTAAAAGATATGGCTTGGGAAGATCATCCAGTACCAATAGGGTATAACCAAACAATTTCACAGCCATATATTGTTGCACTTATAACAGAAGCTTTGGAATTAAAGCCAACAGACAGGGTTTTAGAGATCGGTGCAGGTTCAGGTTATCAAGCAGCTGTGATAAGCCATATTGTTAAAGAAGGTTTTGTTTATGCAGTAGAAAGAATCCCTGAATTAGTAGAGATTGGAAGAAAAAATATTGCAAAGGCTGGAATAAAAAACATTGAAATACTACACTCAGATGGAACTCTTGGTTATCAAGAACAAGCACCTTATGATAAGATTCTTTTTAGTGCAGCAGCTCCTGGTTTTCCTCCTCCTTTAGTAGAACAACTTAAAGAAAATGGAATTATTGTTGGACCAGTTGGATCAAGACATTTCCAAAACCTGATTAAAGGGATAAAAAAAGGAGATAAATTAAAAGAACAATACATCTGTGGTTGCGTATTTGTACCTTTGATTGGTGAGCATGGTATGCATGATTCTTGATTACTTCCTCTTCAACCTTTTCTCCATCTCTAGAATCTTTAAAGTTGTCTTGATCACAGAATCTGGGTTCAAAGAAATAGAATCAATACCACACTTGACTAAGAACTGTGCAAACTCAGGGTAATCACTTGGAGCTTGCCCGCAAATCCCAATCTTTCTTTTATTCTTCTTTGCTTTTTTAATAACTGTGCTTATCAAATCCTTAACAGCTTTATTTCTCTCATCGTAAATATGGCTGACTAATTCAGAATCTCTATCTAAACCTAGAGTAAGTTGTGTCAAATCATTGCTGCCGATAGAAAACCCATCAAAAACCTTAGAAAACTCGTCAGCTAAAACTACATTCGCAGGAATCTCACACATTACATAAACCTGCAAACCTTTCTTGCCTCTTACAAGCCCATTCTTTTTCATCTCTGCGATTACTTTCTTGCCTTCATCTACTGTTCTACAGAAAGGTATCATTACTTTGATATTATCAATACCCATTTTCTCTCTTACTTTTCTTATTGCTTTGCATTCTAAAGCAAACGCTTTCCTGAAATTAGGATCATAGTACCTTGAAGCACCTCTCCAACCAATCATAGGGTTATCTTCAACAGGCTCAAAATATTTTCCACCTATTAGGTTAGCGTATTCATTGGATTTAAAATCACTGAATCTAACAATAACATCCTTTGGGTAAAAAGCAGCACCCAACATAGCAATCCCTTCAGCTAATTTATCAATATAAAACTGTACCTTGTTTTTGTAGCCATGAGTAAGTTCATTTATTTTCTCTTTTACAGAATGATCTTTAATTTTCTTAAAATTCATTAAAGCCAAAGGATGTATCTTGATGAAAGTATTGATGATAAACTCTTCTCTTGCCAACCCTACTCCTTCGTTTGGTATAAAAGAAAACTCAAATGCTCTTTTAGGATCAGCTACATTCATCATTACCTTTGTTTTTGGTTTTTTCAGATGTTTAATATTAACTTTGTTCACTTTAAACTTAATCAATCCTTTATAGATATGGCCTTCATCACCTTCTGCACAGCTGACAGTAACCTTTTGCCCATTCTTTAATTTAAGTGTAGCATCATTAGTACCAACTACACAAGGAATCCCTAGTTCACGGCTTACTATAGCAGCGTGGCAAGTCCTACCACCTCTATTGGTTACAATCGCAGACGCAATCTTCATTATAGGCTCCCAATCAGGGTCAGTCATATCTGTAACCAATACTTGACCTTTCTTGAATCTGCTAATCTGGTGTGCGTCCTTGATTATGTTTACTTTACCCTGGCCAATCTTAGTGCCAACACTATGGCCTGTTACCAATAATTTACCTCTGCCTGTTAACTCATAATCCTCTAAAACAGTCCAATCCTTTTGGCTTTGCACTGTTTCAGGCCTAGCTTGTACTATGTATAATTGATTAGTAAACCCGTCTTTAGCCCATTCCA
This sequence comes from uncultured Methanosarcinales archaeon, assembly GCA_964550525.1. Classification (GTDB taxonomy): domain Archaea; phylum Nanobdellota; class Nanobdellia; order Woesearchaeales; family JANQNQ01; genus CAZJZJ01. The sequence continues at coordinate 17,350 of CAZJZJ010000022.1, read as the reverse complement.
TATCCATAGGCTTATGATAACCAGCTTTCTTGCTGTAATGATCTTCAATTATACAAGCCCACTTAGCTAAAGTCAATACTTCTTTTTCTTTAAGCACAAAATTCATTCTATCCTCTTTACTCACAGGCACATTCTTAGTAAACTTATTACTATCATGAGAATAGATCATCTTAATCTTTTTCTCACCTACAGAACTATAGATAATAGATTTATAGCCTTTCTTCATTGTCGGCTTAAAAACATAATACTCATCAGGGTTAACAGCTCCCTGCACTACGTTTTCTCCTAAACCATAAGCAGCTGTGATATAAGCTACATCCTTGAAACCTGATTCTGTATCAATAGAAAACATCACTCCTGAACATGCTTTATCTGACCTTACCATCTGTTGCACTCCTATTGATAAAGCTATAGAGAAATGATCAAAACCTTTATCTTCTCTGTAAGAAATAGCCCTGTTTGTGAATAGGGATGCAAAACATTTTTTACAAGCTTCAATAAGATGATACTGCCCTTTTATGTTAAGATAAGTTTCTTGTTGCCCTGCAAAACTCGCATCAGGCAGATCCTCAGCAGTTGCACTGCTTCGTACAGCAACGTCTGTATTTCTACCGTACTGCCTGCACATCCTATGATAAGCCTTGATAATCTCATCCTTTAATTCTTCAGGGAAATGTGCATTCAGAATAATCTGCCTTACTTTTCTGCCATGCTCTGCTAAATTATGCATATTTTTTGTATTTAGTGTTTTCAGTGTTTTCCTTATCTTATCTTTAATCCCAGCTTTCTCTAATAAATACCTATAAGCATAAGCTGTAACAGCGAAACCATTTGGAACTCTAACACCTTTACTAGAAAGCTCTCTATACATCTCACCTAAAGAAGCGTTCTTACCTCCTACTAAAGGCACATCCTTAATACCCAACTCATTAAACCATAGAATAAACTCTTTCTTCTTATTCACCCAATACACCTCTTTTTAGTAAAATTAGGTATTAGGTATATTTAAATGTTTCTTTACCTAAGGCTAACTTGATCTATACTGCCTGATTTTCTTCTTTCTCTAAAATGTTCTTGTTTTAATCTTTCTATGTCTTCTTCTATCTCTTTAAGCTGGCTTCTAAAGTTAGGGTCATCTTCATCTGCGATACCTAATTCCCTAACGCGCTTAATAACCATACTATGAGGCACTGTGAAATATTCCCTAGTTTTTGTAATACTATGTTCTGTTTTTTCCCATCTCTGTTCTAAGCTTTCTTGTGGAAGTAATATGTATCTTGTTAATCTATTGGCATTTGATTCTGATACTCTCTGCCTATTTGCTAAAGTAGGGCTTATATCTATCTCTTTTTCTCTACGTACCCCTTCATCAGCAAATATTATCTCTTCTAAATACCTGTTATCCATTAATCCTGTTATATCAGTTATACTTAGTGGTTGCATCACTGCTCCATGCACAACACCGTGTAATGCGTAAACAGCTCTGTATACCCTAAATACCTGTTTATCAACATACACACTTAATTGGTTGTCTTGTACTATTGTTAATCTGCTAATGGGACTCATATCAATACTTTCTCTTAATGAAATTTCATTCTTAGCTGACCTATACCTGTCTTCTGAATCTAGATATAAACTTGAATGTATTTTATCTTGATATCTCATCATCACTCCGATTACTGCTTTGGCATCTACTGCTGGCCAGGTGTGTCCAGGCAATTCTTTATATTTTGAGATTATGGAACTTGCTGCTCTTTCTAATATCACTGGATCTACAAGTGAGAATTTTATCTGTGGATCTGTTTGTGGTACACTCCCTTCTCCTAGACTCTGAAGAATATTATAAAGAACTTCACTAGCTCTTACAATGTTTTCTCTCGAATGTGCCCCAGGATACAAGTCTATATTAACTCCTACGACATTCTTATCTCTTGCTATGTTTTCTATTTGTCTATGTGATGACATTAAATGATTATAGTTTGCCATTCCAATCCCCCCAATAATCATAACTTATATTAGAAATAGGATTCTTCTTTATTTTATAAATGTTTTCAACAACTCACAAATCCCTTCCACATTCTTAACTTTATTAAGTTTCAGCCTTAATTTAGCTGAACCTTGTATGCCTTTGATGTAACTTTGTGCTTGCCTTTTGATGCGCTGCACACTCAAACAATCATACTTTTTGCATAATTCAATGTATTCAAAGAAAGTAGTTAGTTTTTCTTCAAAGGAAAACGTTTTCCCTTCCAGAATCTCTCTGAAAACCAAAGGATTACCAATCGCAGCTCTTCCTATCATAACCATATCGCAATTTGTCTGAGAAAACATCTTGTCTGCGTCTTCTTTGCAACAAACATCGCCATTTCCAATCACAGGAATAGAAACAGCTTCTTTCACATCCTTGATTAAAGACCAATTTGAATGTCCACTGTAACCTTCTTTAGCTAACCTTGCGTGTAAACAAACTGCACTTGCACCTGCTTCCTCGCACATCTTTGCTATATTCACGCAATTAACCTTATCATAACCAGATCTTATCTTTACAGTAACTGGCTTATCAACTGCACTTACTAAAGTAGAAACAATATCTCGAACTCTTTTCGGCCTCTTCAATAAAACAGCACCAGCTCCTATATTAGTAACCTTTGCAACAGGGCAGCCGAAATTGAAATCAATGATATCTCCTTCAACCATAGAAGCAGCTTTCTTTATATTATCAAGCTTAGTACCAAACAACTGCACAGCTACAGGGCTTTCTTCAGCACAAACCTTACCCAATTTAAGTGTACTTTTATTATTACGAACTAAAGCATCCACATTCAACATCTCAGTATAAACAAGACTAGCCCCATATTTCTTACACAATACTCTAAAAGCCATGTCTGTGACTAGAGCCATTGGTGCGAGTGCAAGGTTGCCGTCAACTTGGATATCTTTGATTTTCATGTGTTTTTGGATATTCACCTAATATATAAGATTTACCCTAGAACTAAATTGGTCAAAGCCTATTCCCCATAGAAACATATATAAACACCCTCTGTTTCTCTTTTTATGCAAGGGGTGAATCATTATGGATTTGTTTGATAATATTAATCCACTGGACTTTCGTTATTACGGAAGAAGTCCTAGAGTTCTTAACGCGCTTAAGCCATATCTTTCTGAGAACGCAGCTATAAAGTATCAAGCTAAAGTCGAGGCTGCTTTAACAAAAACACTAGCAAAAAAAGGAGTTTGTTCAAGATCTATCGCAGCAGAAGTTGCTAGAGCATGTGAAAAAGTAACAGCAGATGAAGTGTATAAAGAAGAGGACAGGATCAGGCATAATGTAAGGGCTTTAGTAAATATGATACGAAAAAGAGTAAGTGATAGAGCTAAGCCTTATGTGCATTTCACTACAACAAGCCATGATATTATATGTACAGCAGAAGCTCTAAGATTCAAAGAAGTAACTAAAGAAGTCTTAATCCCTGCGTTAAAAGAATTAGAAAAAACATTGATCAAGCTTGCATTAAGAGAAAAAGCAACTATCCAGATAGGAAGAACACATGGCCAGCATGCTGAGCCGATTACTTTTGGTTTCACAATTGCTGAGTATGTTTCAAGGATTGGCAGCAGAATCTGGACAATCCAGAAGTTTGCAGACAATCTAAGAGGCAAGATCTCAGGTGCAGTCGGCGCTTACAATGCATCCTCGTTATTCTTTAAAGATCCTATGAAGTTTGAGATAGAAGTACTAAAAGAACTAGGCTTAAAACCAGCCTGTCACTCAACACAGATAGTAGAGCCAGAATACATGGCAGACTTCACACACACAATAATCTCAACATTCAGTGTACTTGCTAATTTAGCAGATGACATGAGGCATCTACAAAGAAGTGAAATCGCAGAAGTAGGTGAAGCATTTGGTGCAAAACAAGTAGGCTCTTCAACAATGCCTCATAAGAGGAATCCAATCAACTTTGAAAACGTAAAAAGCATGTGGAAAGCAATTATGCCAAGACAAGCTACATTATACCTAGACCAAATCAGTGAACATCAAAGAGATTTAACAAATTCAGCATCATCAAGGTTCATTCCAGACATAATCGCAGCTTTCTATGCTTCAACAATAAGACTAAACAAAATAATGAGCAAATTAGTTGTTGACAAAGCTAATCTAAAGAAGAACTTCAACACAAACAAAGAGATGATAGCTGCAGAACCAGCCTATATCTTGTTAGCAGCACATAATCATCCAGATGCACACGAGCATGTAAGAAATCTAACCCTAAAATCACAGAAAACAGGCAAGCCTTTAACTCAATTGCTTAAACTAGACCAATCTCTACAACCTTATCTAAAGAAATTCACACCAATACAGAAGAAGATACTAACTAACCCTGCTTTGTACATAGGGCAGGCAATACAGAAAACAGAAAAAGTATGCAATTTCTGGAAAAAAGAGTTGAAACTCTAGTTCTCGACGAGAAAACACATTCAAATAGCAACTCCGTCATTCCGCTACGCTTCATTCCTTGAGTTTTTATTTTGATTTTCATATAAACACTAATTTTACTCAAAATAAAAACCTTTATATACTACCTACTCTATAAACTAATCATCCAAAAAGGGTGTGAGGGCAGAAAAGTGCAGGAAGTTAAAGAGCTTATGGAGTTAGACCAAAAATTATATCCTGATTCTAAAAAATATTTTAAGTTTTTGATGTACGAACTGCAAAAGCACTTGTTAGAGATAGATGAACTTTACGACGAGAAAGATCCACACATTCAAGCAGAGATAGCTGATATAGCAATCCTAGCTAGAATTCTTGCTTTACAACAAGGTGTAGATGAAGAAACCTTCAGCAAAAGATTTCAAAGGTTCAAAGAGAAAATTCAACAAGAGATGGAAAGAAAATAAATCTATATCTCCATCCCTGTAACATCTCTTGCAATGTTTCTTATCATGGATGAAATGGTCTTTAGATGCTCGACTATGATTGCTGTAGTCTCATCATGGTGTTTTTTTAGGAAAACGTTAAAATGATTTATCCTTTCTTTACTTGTTGTTTCTATTTTAAGTGCAACCTCTTTATTTTTTGTGTAGAAAGCCTTAATCACATCAATATAGGTTTTCTGTAAATGCACGAATAATTCTTCAAGATCTTTCTTGCCTGCTTTATTTAGTTTACTTGCTTTAAGTTCTCTTGCTATTCTTTTTGTATGGTCTCCTAATGCCTCGATCCTTCCTATGATTGTTCTTCTTACATAGAAATCCCAAGTGTTTAATTTAAAATATCTAGCTAGAGTAGGGTCTTCTATTGCACTCTTTATTACTCTGTAAGCCAGGAAAGCCAACCTATTGATATCATAATCTCTGTGATATATGCTGTCTGCACAATCTTCATGTATGCACTTTATACAATCCTCAATCATGCCTTTTACAATCACATCCATTCTTCTTATCAAGCTCTCAACTGAAACCTCTTGCATATTTATCAGGAAATGTGCAACCATCTTGTTGCCTGTTTGTTCAAGTATTTCCATTCCTGACAATTCTTGTAGAATTGGTTTGATCTTAGGTGCTTTCTCAGTTAAATCTCCTTTGATCTCAATAATCTCATAACCATTTAAGTAAGAAGCTATAATCTCTGTTTTTAGAATATCAATACTTCTATTGTCAGTTAGAATAACCTTAATTCTTGCCTCTTTCTTTCCTTTCTCATTCCTTGAACTAACTGTTAAAGTTGTAGGGGTTTCTTCTACATTCAAAACATCTCCTTTTTTTAATTTGTTCTTTGAAATCCAATCCTTAGGTAATGAAATTACAAAAGACGATTTACCAAAACCAATTATTTTTCTATAATCCATGTCTACCACCCGGTTTATATAATGTTTAAATTTTATATAAAAAAGCATATGCTTTTTTTCTAATATATATGGTATATATAGTATATGGGATAACTATTTATATTTAAATGTTTTCATTATGCACAGAGACGTATGTCTCTGGCATCCCAGAAATCTTTGATTTCTGTGGATTTTTGTTAGAGGGGTGTAAACTATGGAGAAAAAGAAAAGACTTTGGGATGATGAATTGCTTTTTGAAGGAGATATCTATGATATTGCAACAGCAGATGCATTATTAGAAGATGATGAAATATCTCCTGAAGAAGCTGCGTTCATAGAAGGCTATATGCAAGCAGGATAAGGCTGATATAATGCTCATGAAAGAAGAAACCCTTGAACATACATGTAAAGATTGTGGCAGCGATAACACCTACAAGAGCAAAGTAAACGAGAATTTTATCTGCAGAAACTGCGGCAATATTGAGGTGGAATATGAAGCTGGATAAGTGACTCTAAGAACACTATTTCTTACTACTTTTAGCTCTATAAACTGCTTCTAAAACCACAAACTATATAAAGCACTTTGCCTTTCTATTTACTATAGTTTCTCGACGAGAAAAAGATAAAAATTAATCTAAAATTTGACTGGAAAATAGTGTGAAAAATATGGCGGAAAACAAGCAAAAATCTGTTGAAAAAGAGTCCTATGGCGCGTCTTCTATCCAGGTGTTAGGAGGCTTAGAAGCAGTCCGAAAAAGGCCTGCGATGTATATAGGCTCAACAGGGATAAAAGGCCTGCATCACCTTGTATATGAGGCTGTAGACAATGCTATAGATGAAGCTCTAGCTGGATTCTGTAATAAGATCAGAGTTTTCATACACAAGGATAATTCTATCTCGGTTGTAGATAATGGTAGAGGTATCCCTGTAGATATGCATCCAAAGTTTAATGTTCCAGCTTTGCAAGTAGTAATGACAAAACTTCATGCAGGTGGAAAGTTTGATAGGAAAAGCTATCAAGTAAGTGGCGGTTTACATGGAGTAGGTATATCAGTAGTTAATGCATTATCATCTTCTTTATCAGTTTTTGTTAAAAGAGACGGTAAACTCTATTTCCAGAACTATAAAAGAGGATTGCCTGAATCAGAAGTTAAGATACTTGGAGATACAGAAGGTAAAGGTACAAAAGTTACGTTCTCTCCAGACCATGAGATATTTGAGAAAACAGAATACAGCTTTGATATACTTTCTTCAAGATTAAGGGAACTAGCTTTCCTTAACAGAGGCATAGAAATAACTATTAAGGATGAAAGAGAAGAAGGTAAAGAACATGTTTTCAAATACGATGGTGGAATTGTTTCTTTTGTTGATTTCCTTAACAAAAACAAAAATCCTCTGCATAAAGTAATCTATTTTGAAAAAGAGAAAAAAGGCACTTTCCTGGAAATAGCAATGCAATATAATGATGGTTATCAAGAAAATATCTTTAGTTTTGCTAACAACATCAACACAATAGAAGGCGGAACTCATTTGTCAGGCTTTAAAACAGCCCTTACAAGAGTAATCAATAATTACGGCGATCAAAACAAACTGCTAAAAGGAGCTAAACTTAGTGGAGATGATGTTAGAGAAGGTCTTACAGCAGTAATCTCAGTAAAATTAAGAGAACCCCAGTTTGAAGGCCAGACCAAGACTAAGTTAGGAAACCATAATATCAAAGGTATAGTAGATTCAATGGTAAGTGAAGGCCTTAGCGTGTTCTTTGAAGAAAACCCTAAGATTGCTAAAGGTGTTATACTCAAGAGTGTTAATGCTGCTAAAGCAAGAGAAGCTGCTCGTAGAGCTCAAGAACTTACAAGAAGAAAAGGTGTGCTTGAATTCAGTTCATTGCCAGGCAAACTTGCAGATTGTTCTAATAAAGACCCTACTAAATGCGAATTGTTTTTAGTAGAAGGAGATAGTGCAGGTGGTTCATGTAAACAAGGCAGGAATAGAGCATTCCAAGCAATACTTCCACTTAAAGGTAAGATTCTTAATGTAGAAAAAGCTAGACTAAACAAAGTACTTACAAATGAAGAGATAGGCACAATCATAACTGCTTTAGGCTGTGGTGTAGGTGATGAGTTTAATCTAGCAAAAGCTCGCTACCATAAAATAATCATTATGTCAGATGCAGATGTAGACGGCCAGCATATTGCTTGTCTTTCTTTAACTCTATTCTATCGCTACATGAAACCGCTAATCGAAGCAGGATATCTTTATATTGCACAACCTCCACTATATCTAGTTAAAAAGGGCAAATCAAAACAATACGTTTATTCAGATGAAGAAAAAAATAAGCTTCTAAAAGAAATCGGTACTGAAGGTGTAAATCTTCAGCGTTACAAAGGTCTAGGTGAAATGAACCCAAAACAGCTATGGGAAACTACAATGGACCCTAAGACAAGAACAATGAAACAAGTAACTATAGAAGACGCAGTAGAAGCAGACAAAACATTTACAATGCTGATGGGCGACGAAGTTGAACCAAGAAAACAGTTCATTCTTGAGCATGCAAAAGACGTTGTTAATCTAGACGTATAGCAAAGGCAGTATATTTCTTATATTGTTTATGACTTTGATATGCCAGGAGAAACTATAGTTTCTCCGCTGTCTAATCCATAAACTGGCTCATATCAACTGATTTCGCAGAATGAGTTAAATAACCAAGTGAAACAATATCTACTCCTGTTTCTGCCCAATCTAGAATGTTCTCTGGAGTAATCCCTCCAGAAGCTTCAATTATTACATTGTCATTACGTTCTTTTATTAATGGGATTATGTATTTTGCTTTGTCAACATCAAAGTTATCTAGCATGATTATACATGGCTTCTCAGGATCGCTTTCAGATAATTCATTGAACTTCTCAGCAGCGTTTACAGCTTCTTCAGGTGTCTTAACTTCAATCTCAACAAAATTAGCTTCTTCACATCTCCATGCCCTGTCAAGTGATTCTTCAATATAATTCATTATACCCTGCCTTTTCAAAGCATTTAAGTGGTTCTCTTTGATAATTATCGATTCCCACAAACCAAGCCTGTGTGTCATACCACCGCCTAATGCAACTGCTTTATTGTCAAGATCTCCCCAGTGTGTTTTCCTTGTTGCAGCAATATGCAGTTTGCCTTTGACCTTTTCAACTAGCTCACTTGTAAGTGTAGCAATCCCACTCATCCTTTGAAGTAAATTAAGCCCTGTTCTTTCTGTTCGCAACAGATCTTTCTCAGTACCTTTTAATTGAAAAATCACATCACCTTTTTTAACATACTCGCCATCTTTAACTAAAGCCTTTACATCTATTGCTTTCTGTTTATAGAACCAGATTGCTTCTTTAACACCAGCAATTACTCCGTCTTGTTTAGTTATAATCTTAGCGCTAGTGTCAGGATTAGAATCTCCTAAAATACAGTCTGTGGTAATATCTCCGCACTTACCCATATCTTGTTTTAGCATATCAACAGTTAAATCCTTGACAGTATGTAAGTAATTTGGGTCAGATAAAACTAATAAACCCACCCTGTTATACGCTTTTTTCAGTAACTCTTCCTTGTTCATTTTATCTCCATCATCTTATCAATAGCTTTTTTAGCTTTACCCATAATATCTTCAGCAACATTAACCTCATGTTGTTCTTTTTCTAAAGCATCATACACACTCTGTAGAGTTATGCTTTTCATATTGAAACAAATCCCGCCTACAGGATAGAATTCTTTATCAGGGCACTCTTGTTTTAATCTTTCGCACATGCCAGATTCAGTAGCTACAATGAACTTCTTAGCACTACTGTTTTTTGCATGGTAAACCATGCCAGAAGTGCTTGTAACGCAATCAGCCAATTTGATCACTTCTGCAACACATTCAGGATGTACTATAACCTCTGCATCAGGGTGCTCTTCTTTAGCTTTTTTAACCATCTCTGGATCAATATTTTGATGTACATAACAATGCCCTTGCCAGGGGATTATCTCTTTATCTGTTTTTGTGGCAACGTAAGCTGCAAGATGTTGATCAGGTACAAATATCACTTTCTTCTCAGCTAAAGAGTTAACAATCTCAATTGCGTTCCTTGATGTACAGCATACATCGCTTTCAGCTTTTACATCTGCGGTTGTATTAACATAACTTACAACAGCTGCATCAGGATGCTCGTGTTTAAGCAATCTCAAATTTTCAGCATTAACCATAGCTGCCATTGGACAACAAGCAGTCTTAACAGGCATCAATACCTTTTTCTCTTGGTTAAGAATCTTAGCAGTCTCTGCCATAAAATCCACGCCACAGAATACAATGATGCTAGCATCTGTCTCCATAGCTTTCTTAGACAACCCATAAGAATCTCCAATAAAATCAGCTACTTTATAAATCTCTGGACGTTGATAATTATGTGCAAGTATAACTGCATTCTTCTGTTTCTTTAACTCCTTGATCTTTTCAATAAGTTCTTCTTGATTCATACTAGAACGAAGATTAAATATATTTATAAAAAGGTTTTGATTTTGAGTTATGTGTTTTATCTTCTATAACCCTGCATATACCTTGCTTCTTGCGCATACTTAATTCTTTTAACTATCTCTTCTATATACTTGACAATCTGTTCAACCTTACTAACACAAGTTATCTCTACTTTGTCCTTACCCATGCCAGTAAGTTCAATGTTGATAGTGCCGCACCTGAATATTTGGTTAAACAAGCCTTCTTTGTTGTACGTAACCCTTGCAATATTCTGGTAAGGTACCTCTGTAGAGCTTGTACCTAAAAATGCATTCTTAAAAATAACTAATCTGTCCTGGTAAAACTCAGATCTTATCCCTCTTGTGAATACATAACTCAATAATACAATGATTGCAAAAATAACCCCCACAATTATCAAAAGAACTTTAAGTACAGCCATTGGCTCAACATTAATACCAAACGCGTCAAGCGGCATCAAAAGTGTATCCAAACCTGCAGTGAAATGAATCAATCCTACAACTATGCCAAACAATAGAATCTTGACAAAGGTATTGAATACTTTCTCATGAAAGGCTTTTGCTTTTATTGTATAGAATATCTTACCTAGTGGCTGCTGTTGAACTTTTTCTTGTGGCATACTCTGAAAATTGGGTTTATTGTATATAAATCTTCTGGTTATAGTAAAATTTAAATAACAAACCACTTCTTTCCCCTCTTATGGCAAAGGGGAGTAAGAAGAAAGAAACTGAAACATTGCATTGGGCAGATAGTATTGCATTGGAAGTAGAGAAAAGAGTGCAGGCAGATCCTTTCTTAAAAAAACTTGTTAAGGAGAGAGGCTATATTGTATATGATGAGAAAACTCCTTCTGGTATTATACACATTGGCTCAGGTAGAAGTTGGATTATGCATGATGTAATTGCAAAGGCTATGCGTGACATTGGTCTTAAAGCTAAATTCATATTAAGCTCTGATGATATGGATCCTTTTGACAAATTCCCAAGTTATCTTGATGGCAAAAAATACAAAAAATACCTTGGAATGCCTTTTAGAAACATACCTAGCCCTGTCAAAGGCTATAACAGCTATGCAGAGTACTATTTTATGCAGTGTGTTGAAAAGTTTGAAGAGTATGGTATAGAAGCAGAGATACAAAGTACTGGTGAGGTATATGAAAGCGGTAAATTTAATTGGGCAATTAAAAAAGTGCTTGATAATGCAGACAAAGTAAAAAACATATTTGAAAGAACATATGAAAAACCTTACACAAAACTTCCTTTTAACGTAATATGCGAGAAATGCGGTAAGATAGGTACAACCAGGGTCTTTGAGTGGGACCCTAAAAAAGAGGTTGTAAAATACAAATGCGAACCCAATCTTGTAGACTGGGCTGAAGGATGCAGTCATGAAGGTGAAATAAGCCCTTATGATGGCAATGGTAAGTTCCCTTGGAAAGTCGAATGGGCAGCAAAATGGCCTACAATAGGTGTGACTTGCGAATTTGCAGGTAAAGACCATTTCACTCAAGGAGGCTCAAGAACAATCGCAATTCAGGTTTCAGATGAAGTGTTTGATTTTCCACCGCCTTACCCTTCTACAAGAAAATATATCGGTAAAGGCCATGAATTCTTCAATGTTGGTGGTAAGAAGATGTCAACCTCTAAAGGCCAGGGTATTGGTTTTGCAGAAGCAACTAAGTTTGCACCTGCCAAGATACTGAGATACCTGCTTGTAAAAACACGGCCGTGGGCAACTATAGATTTTAACCCAGTCGGAAAAAACGATCTTATCTTGTTGTATGACAGATATGACAGGTCTGAAAGATTTTATTTTGGTAAGGAGACAGACCCTAACCAGCACGAAGTAAAAAAACAAAAAAGGATCTATGAGTTGTCTCATGTAGGCCAGATCCCTGATAATATGCCGCCACAGATCTCTCTTAGCCATGCTGCAATTGTTATTCAGGTTGGGCTTGATGAAGAAGGTGCCTTAAACATACTGGAAAAAACAGGGCATATTGCTAAGGATATAAGCGGCTCAGACTTGCATTATGTGCTTGAAAGATTACATTTTGCAAAACAATGGGTAAAAGAGATGGCACCTGAACAGTATAAATTTGAACTACAGACTAAGGTTCCTAAAGGTATAAAGCTTACAAAGGAACAAAAACTTGTTTTGAAAAAGGTTGCAGAAGCCCTATTTGAAAAAGATTTCACAGAACAATCTTTACACGACGAATTTTATAATCTCAGTAAAGAAGCAGGCTTAGAACCTAAAGAATTTTTTAAAGCTGCTTATAATGTTCTGATAAAAAAAGAACGCGGCCCTAAGTTGGCTAATTTTATACTCACTATTGGCAAAGAAAAAGTTGCCAAGATGTTTGATGAAATAAAATAAAAACAGTTCAGGTAAAAATCTTACTCGGCTTTGCCTCGGGTTGCCTGCATTGCCTACTCAAAAACACACCGTAGACAATGCAAATGCTGGCAACGACAGACTTTTACCTGGCCAATGAAAAATAAACTAAGGTGATAATATGAGAAAGCCTTTTATTGCAGGTAATTGGAAAATGAATCATACTGTTAAGGGTGCTGTTTCTTTTTTTAAAGAATTTATTCCATTAGTTAAAGATTCAGATAAAGACATACTTCTATGTCCAAACTATACTTGTTTATCAGAAAGCGCTAAATTAGTTGAAGGCACTAATGTGAAATTAGGTGCACAGAATATGTGTTTTGAAAAAAGCGGCGCATTTACAGGTGAAACCTCTGCTTTAATGTTAAAAGAAGTTGGTTGTGAATATGTGATCTTAGGTCATTCTGAAAGAAGGCATATATTCCATGAACCAGATGAGATTATTAATAAAAAAGTTAAAGCAGCTTTAAAGAATAAACTTAAACCAATACTTTGTATTGGTGAGACTTTAGAGCAAAGAGAACAAGAAAAAACATTTGATGTAATAACAAAACAACTCAATGTTGGCTTGTTTGAAATTGATGATCTTTCTGAAGTCACAGTTGCTTATGAACCAGTCTGGGCAATAGGCACAGGCAAAACAGCAACCCCAGAACAAGCCCAGGAAGTACATGCTTTTATCAGGAAAAAACTTGGTAAACATGGTGAAACAACAAGAATCCTTTACGGCGGCTCTGTTAAGCCAGGTAATGTAAAAGAATTAATGGCGCAGCCAGACATAGATGGAGCATTGGTAGGTGGTGCTAGCCTGAAAGCTGGAGATTTTGCAAAGATTGTGAATTACGAAAAACAGTAATTTTAACTACTACTTCCAAATAGCAACCTTAACGAAACATTTATAAAAGAGTTAGTTTTATGGTTTATTATGGGGGCAGATGTTACTTTATCTAATCCGATAGAAGAAGAGAGTGATAGTTCTATTCAGTTAGAAGTCTCTATAGATCCTGTTGAAGATAAAAGAATCAGTAAAACAATTGGTGTATACAACAAATTCTCTAAACAGTATGCTGATTATACATTTGAAAGATTATTGCAATATCCTTTGATGCAATTTACATCTATGTTGCCAAGAAAAGCTAAGATACTTGATATAGGCTGTGCTTCTGGCAGAGATGTACAATACTTTCTTGAAGAAGGGTTTAAGCCTATTGGGATAGATGCAGCTGAAGATCTTATTTCTGAAGCTAAAAAAAGAGTAAAAAAAGGTAAATTCAAGCTAATGGATATGCAGAAGATTGATTACAAAAACAATACTTTTGATGGTGTTTGGTGTCATGCTACATTCTGCCATTTGTTAAAGCAAAGCTCAGTAAGTGCATTAAGAGAGATGAGGCGTGTACTCAAACAAGATGGTCTAATCTATATTGGGTTAAGAGAAGGCAGAGGCGAGAAGATGGTAGGGTATAAAGAAACAGCTTACGAACCTATGTTCTTTGCCTTTTATACACAGGTTGAGTTAGAAGCTATCATGCACGAAGCAGGTTTTAGCATAATTAAATCTTATTCTGAAAGAGATGAACAGTCTGCTTGGATAAATATCTTTGCAAGAAAGATCTAGATTACAGTTACATATATCTTCTCAAGATTACCGTATGGTTCATCCCCCCATTTGTAGTCTTCTACATTAGGGTCATCATCATGGTCATAATACCTCTCTACAACCACATCAAAGATATAGGTGCCTTCACCAGCATTACCTACTACTATACCCACAGGGATAACCTCTTTCCCGTCATTCTTAATTATTAACTCTTCCCTGTTATACAATAATTTCCATTCACCTCTTGTAAACCAGCCTGCTGCAATATCTTCTTTCTGTGTAGTAAACGCTTTGCCAGGTGTTATTTTTACCCTAAACTTATACTGGTCTGGGAAGACGTTTAATATACCTACACCAAACCTTCCAAGCTCTTTTCTTTCAATATTCTTCCTCTTCAAAGGCACAGCCACCTTACTTCCTTCATCTAGATACCTCTCAATCTGCCTATTTGTCTGATCATCAAGCTGCACTTTCATCTTTTTTGCAGATCCAAAGAATTTATTCACCATAGCAACACTCAACCCGAAAACAACTATAGCTAGAACAAGCATAACCATGAAATTAATAGTAAGCTGAATACCTCTTTTATTAGTCATAATCAAAAAAAAAGAAGAAGAAATATAAAAATGTTTTGTTACTACTTAATTACCTCATACTCTTTTACAATGATCACTAAGAACAAGACCAATACAATTGCTCCTGCAATCATGTAATACAATCCTTCTGTGATGTTAATTTTAAGCATCTTATAAAGCCCAAAAGCCATCACTAAGAATCCTAGCCAGAGGTATTTGTCCAGCACAAGCTTCATAACCTCGAACTCTTGCGCTTGCGATAATCTTTTCTTCATCAACATCACCTCTTTAGGACACTACGTTTAGGAAGAATTGCTTTGTCTCACAAATCTCATCAGCATCGTCACCGCATGCATAAGGAGCAGTTGCACCATTCTCATTTACATCAAGTGAACAGATAAAGTTTCCTGTGTCAACACCTTTTTCAATCTTGATTATTGCTTTGTATCCAATAGCTTTGCTAGGAGGTGCATCTTGTTGAGGTGCAGTGATTGTTGGTAATTCTGGGGTTGTAGATGTTCCTGGTTGATCCCCGTCTGTATCAGGATCAGTGTCTGCTATAGTGGTAGTTATCCCCATTTCATTCCCATCTGAATCCTTACATTCAGTTATATCAAAATCCGCTTTTTGAACTGTATTTGTCCTGGTGTTATAGAAACTTATCTCAACCTGTTTTGTATCGCCTCTTCTTATAGTAAGCTCAGCTGGCATTGTAACTGGATTATCAGCAGTAGCAGGGTTCTCAAGTTTAGCACCTGTGATTACCTCTCCTAACTTGCCAGAAGCTGAACCAAACATGCTTCTGATAAAGGTCAAACCAAGACCTAACATGGTTATTGCCAAGATCAACACAACTATTGCGTTGACAGAAAGCGATAGACTTGCTTTTTTCTTCATTATTATTCACCTCGTTTTTAACTAATTATTTCATACTCTTTTACAATAAAGACCATGAACAGGATTAATACAATTGAGCCTGCAATCAGATAATAAATACCGCTCATTATATTGACTTCCATCATTTTGTACATACCAAAAGCCATCACTAAAAAACCCAGCCAAAGGTACTTGTCCAGCACAAGCTTCATAACCTCGAATTCTTGTGCTTTGCTTAATTTTTTTTTCATATTATATCACCCTTTTATGAAACTACAGTCATGAAAAATTGTTTACTATCATATTCGTCTGCATCTTTTATTTCTAGAGTTGAATCTGTGTTACTTTTTGCAGTAAATTTTCCTATCTGCAACACACAGATATAAGTAAGTGGCTCTACGTCTACACCACCATATTTATTTTCTACCTTAAGTAAGGCTTTATAACCAATAGCCTGGCTTGCTTTTGCAGGTTGAGCTGGTGCAGATATCTTTGGTGTAAAGCTCTTCTGTTCGTTTTCAGTAGTACTAGGTTCATCTTTTCCAAATATACAACTTTTTACATACAGACTAGCATCAGGAAGTTCGCCTGCTTTTGTATTATAGAAACTAATCTCAAGTTGTTTAGTGGTGCCCCTCTTAATAGTAAGTTCTTCTGGGACAGTAATTGTGTTTTGTGCACTTGCAGGGTTTCTGATATCAGCGCTTGTTATTACATCTCCTAATTTGCCTGTGGCTGAACCAAACATGTTCCTAACAAAGGTCAGGCCAAGTCCAAGCATAGTTATAGCGAGAATAAGGACAACAATAGCATTAACAGAAAGATTAAGGCTACCTCTTCTTGAATACATTCTATGCACCTCTTTTTTAAGCTATTTAGAGTAATTATTGCATTGGCTATATATAAATCTTTCGGTAAATTTGGTTTATATCCAAACCCAAAACTCTGTCACTCTGTTCTTCGAGTTTTGGATTTTGCAGTATAATAATTGATTATACTAAAATCCAAAACTATATAAATAGGGGCCTGTTTCTCAGGTGATTATGGCAAAGGTAAGAAAAGGCTGTTCGTATAGACGGTTAGAGAGGCCTTATACAAGGGTATCTAAGTTTAAGAAGAAGACTTATGTGAAGGCAAGACCGAATATCCATATTGTAAAGTATGATATGGGTGAAACCAATAAAAAGTTTCCTTTTATAGTAAATCTCCTCTCTAAAATAGATTTGCAGATCAGGCATAATTCACTTGAAGCTGCAAGACAAACAAGCAACAGGCTTCTTGAGAGAACAATGGGTAAATCAGGGTATCATCTTAAGATTAGAGTTTTCCCGCACCACATACTTAGAGAAAATCCATTAGCTGCTGGAGCTGGTGCAGACAGAATGAGTACTGGTATGAAAAACAGTTTTGGTAAGCCTATTGGTACAGCTGCACGTGTTAAAAAAGGTCAGGCTGTTTTTACAGTATACACTACTAAAGATAAACTTGCTGTAGCTAAACACGCTCTGAAAAGAGCTTCTTACAAACTAGCTGGTTCATATATTATCTCTGCCAGCAAGAA
>CAZJZJ010000021.1:0-22496 GCA_964550525.1 uncultured Methanosarcinales archaeon | reverse complement strand
GCCTATACTTAAGAATAATGTCCCCTTTTGCATCTCCGCTTAGTTCCCAAGGCTCAACAATCACAAAATCACCTTCTCTAACCCATAGCCTTCTTTTTAGCCTTCCAGGAATCCTGCAAATACGTGTCTTATTATCAAGGCAACGTACAGATAATCTACTTCCTCCTAAACGTTGCTCAACTATGCCAAACACCTCTCTACCACGCGGCAACCTGATTCTCTGAATCTCTTGCTGAAGCTTTGCTTGCCTTGCTTGTTCTTCTTTCTTACGGCTCATGCTAAGCATAAAATAACGCATTGCTTTATTAAGGTTTCGTTATTAAGGCATAGTTGAAAAAGTGCGTCTGTGCCATTATTGGCATTGTTGCTGAGTGTAATGAGGCAATAATGGCAAGGCCAGAGGAGGCTTTGCGAACTGTGTTTTAAATGAGCAAAGCCGAGTAGGACTTTTGGGACAAAAACTACTTATTACAAAACATTTATATACTACCAATTACTAAGTATACTCAATGAAAAAAAGAGGTCAAAGTATTCCAGGGGGCAAGCTAATCACTGCTCCTGCTTCTGTATTTAGGAGAATGTTGGCGTTTCTTATTGATATTCTTATAGTGGAATTGGTTTTAGTTATGCCTTTTAAATCTATAATTGATAAGGTTCTGCCATCTACAACTGATTATGCTGTAGCCATGGAAATGATTCAATCAAGTGCAGCTAAGTTCAATATTTTAGTGTCAGTCATGATCATGGTTTCAATACTGATGATACTTTACTTTTCGATATTGGAATACAAAATAGGCCAGACTATAGGGAAGATAATAATGAATATTCATGTAGAGCCTGAAAAAAAGAGTTTTAAATTCTGGCAAGTGTTGGTTAGTAACCTAACCTTTATCCCAATATTCCCTTTTATATTATTATGGATAATTGACCCAATATACATGTTAATCTCGCAAAAGAATCAAAGATTGATGGAAAAGATTAGCAAAGTTATTGTAACCCAGAAAACAATTGTGTATGGTGTTTAAATGGCTAAAAAACAAAAACAACACAATAAATGGTATTATGTAATGTGGACATTGTTCATGCTTGTGATTGCAGCTTATATTATGGCTTCATTTGTCTCAGTTTTCCTAGATGAAAAAACATATACATCAGGCAATGTTGTAGTTATCCCTATAAGAGGCACTATATTGGTTGACTCTGGAACAGGGTTATTAGGTGAAAGTTATGCTTCATCCTCAGGTATTATTAAGAATATTAAACAAGCAGACCATGATCCAGAAGTAAAAGCTATAGTCTTTGAAATCAATTCACCAGGCGGCAGTGGGGTTGCATCTGAGGATATTGTTAATGCAATAAAAAGAACAAACAAAACTACCATAGCTTTAATCAAAGAAGTAGGTACTTCTGGAGCTTATTGGGTAGCTTCTGCAAGTGATAAGATCTATGCAAGCAGGATGTCTGTTGTAGGTTCAGTAGGTGTATTTTCGTCTTACCTTGAGTTCAGCGGGCTTATGGAGAAGTACGGGATTAATTACCAACGCCTAGTAGGAGGAGAGTACAAGGATATTGGTGCACCTATGAAAGAACTGACAGAAGAAGAATATAAAATACTAAAATCACACATTGACCAGATCCATAATTTCTTTATTATTGAGGTAGCTGAGAACAGAAAACTTAACAATTACCAGAAACAAGAGATTTCATCTGCATTGTTTTACACAGGTGCAAAAGGCATGGACCTTGGTCTAGTTGACGAGATTGGAGATATAGAAGATATAAGGGGGTACCTTGAACAAACACTTGGTATTGAAGATGTTGAATTTTCCAAATACATAGAAGAGGTCTCATTGCTTGAATTGTTCAGCAGGATGGTTTCAAAACAAAGCTATAACCTTGGCAGAGGTATTGCTTCTTTTATGTTTGAGAAAAATAATCTAAAAATCATGACCTGAAAATGGAATTTAAGGATTTTATAAAAAAACTTGACCTAGGTGTAGAAGAGCTTATTCTTGTGTTTCTGATTCTACTTAATGTTTTTGCTTTTTTCAATCTTTTACCAGGTGAACTGCATTATATCAAGAAGATAATCTCCTGGGTAATACTTGGTTTTTTGTTATACAGGGTAAGTTTATCCAATGTTTTCTTTGGCCAGAGAAGAAAACTAATGGATCTTACAATAATCGTGTCGTATTTTGCTTTGATCTTGAAGAATCTTGTTACTTATGCAGATGTTGCAATTGAAGAAAAAACAGTTTTCCAATCATTTTTTGTTTTCTTAGTCAGGAACAAGGTTATTTTTGAGAAATACTTTTTTTATTTAGGCGGGATTACCCTGATACTATTAGCAATCTATATTGCTTTCAAAGTTGATTTTAAGATACCTAGTGTAATGTCAACACTCCATGAAGTAGGGCCGCCTGAAATCAGTTTTGGCAACATAATGAAAAGAACAATGTCTTCATTTATTGTATTGACTGCATTCTTCCTGCTTGTGTTCAACTTAATCATGGAATGGTTAGTCTTAGCAGTACATTCACCTTTAGTTATACTTGCAATATTCCTTTATTTATTTGTCATCATCAAACATAAAGAGAAGTTTGATCCAGAGAAGATGCTTTTTAGATTAGCAGAAGTAGGTGAAGGTTTTTTCGCAAAATTCATCAAGATGTTCCATTACAGGCAAACATTTGCATTAGGTATAGCAGGCATACTTGTAATGCACTTGATCACAGACCTAAGCGTGTTTATCCTACCTTATTTATTCAGTTTCAAGGAAAACATCTATCTGCACCTTGGTGCAGGCCACACACCTATAGCAAGCCTGATGCTGGCTGATTTCTTTGCAGCTAAATCTGTACTAGGAAAGATAGCAATCAACTACAACTATATCATGAATGTGATTGCAATCATCCTTCTTTTGTTAGGGCCTGTTTTCATATGGTTTGTTGTCTACAAAAGACAAGGTTTCACTATAAAAAATTATGCGTTTGCTATTTTCTATGCAGCTTTATCATGTTTCTTTATGTCGCCTGCTTTTGAGATCAGCCATTTCTCTAACAAAGGTATTGCAGGTGTTGACATAATTACAAGAAGCATATTTACTAACAACAATACTGCAATCATGATAATCTCACTGGTTGTAGGGTTATTT
Source organism: uncultured Methanosarcinales archaeon (assembly GCA_964550525.1). Lineage (GTDB taxonomy): Archaea > Nanobdellota > Nanobdellia > Woesearchaeales > JANQNQ01 > CAZJZJ01. Next base: position 19,342 of record CAZJZJ010000021.1, on the reverse strand, counting down.
GCGTATTACCTTGCAAAAAGGCATAAAAGAGAATTGTTTATCGTAGCCAGTGTTCTAATCCAGGTTTTCTTTGCTGTCTATGTGTTCCATTTCTTCATCAGTATTGCACAATACTACCTAAACTCTGTACTAGCTTTACTTTATCTTAAAGAATTCTTCTTTTTCTTCTACTTTTTATTGTTCTTTATAATATCCTTATTATTCTACATAGGTGGATTCATTATCTTTATTCATGAATGCTGGGTTAAATAAACCCTATATCCGCTTTTCTTAGCAATATCCTTGACATTGCCAAAGACTTCTTGCATCTTCAAAGAAAGAGTTTTCCCGCCTTTATTGTGCCGAGCCACTAACTGTAGAGTTCCTGTTTTTTTTAGGAACTCTTTGCTTTTTTCAATCATCTCAAAACATAGCTGCTTGCCAGCTGTCTGCGGCGGATTTACAAGAATAGTATCAAATTTTCCTTCTATTTTCTTGAACTTATCACTAACAATAACTTCTACGTTATCCAGTTTATGCGCTTTCACATTCATCTTTGCAAGCCTAACTGCTCTTTTATTCACATCACTCATTACTATTTTTGTTTTAGGAAACACAGTAGCAATAACAACTCCAACTGGACCATAACCACAACCAAGGTCAAGAACTCTATCATTCTCCTCAACAATCGCATTATTGATCAACACCTGGCTGCCTTTATCCACCTTTTTCTTAGAAAACACACCTGAACCAACATAGAATTCAAACTCTCGTTTACGAAGCACAGCCTTAATCTTACTCAACCTTAATTCAGAAGTCTGTTTAGCTGAGTAGTAGTGCGGCATTTTACATTATCCCATACCACATTAGAATCAACCTGTCTAAAGCGCGTACCATGTCCATTTCAGGGCCTTGGATAACTATGCAGTTGCCTTTTAGGATTATCTTTGTTTCTAGGTCGTGCTTTAAATAAATAACTGCTGCATCTGTATTCTCGCACGTTAGTATAGGCCTGCTATGGCATGCAAGGGTTTCATTCATAGTGCATGCTGCTAAAGGTGTTACATCAAAAACCTGTGCCATATTAATACTAAGTTCACCTGCACCTAAAGCAATATACCTAAGTATAGGTTGGACTGGGTCAAATGTAATGAAAACAGTGTCCTGAAAAAACCTTGGATCAAGCTTGCCTTCAATAGGTATATCTTCAACGTCTCTAGGACTAAAATGCAAAGGCACATTATAAATCATTTTGCCGCTCTGCCATCTAGTGTGCCAAAGATTGTTTACTTTAACAAACGCAAACCCGTTATACAGGTAATTTGTTTCACTTACAGAATCGCCTGTTATAGTCTCTTTCATAACATCGTCAAGGGTTTTAATAGGTTCTGGTTTAATAAAAAACCTAAAACCAAACAATGAAACTAGAATAACCACAACAAAAACTACAGCTGCTACAAAATAGAAATTCTTTTTACTTTCACTAACCTCTTCAACCTCTTCAGGCTGCTCTTCGTCTTCTAATGAACCATCAATAACAATCCCGCCTTCGTATTCATTCATTCTATTACACCTAATAAACCATAGATAATCCTATCCTTAAGCATGATATAATCTATATCCTTTCTTGCAGTTGCAGTTATACAATTCCCATTCATCTCTATCTTAGTTTCGTTGTTTTCAATAAACTGCATCACAGGCACAAAGGGTGTTGCATCTGAACATGTGATTATAGGCAATGTATAGATTGTATTATTCTCTAAAACTGCATCTGATGCATAGATCCCAAAATTATCATTAAGCAAAGGAGCAATCTCAAACCTTACATAATCCAGGGCAGTAAGGTCTTCTTGGAAAGGATCAAAAGTCATATAAAACATCTTTGAACTAGATAACCTTTCTATAACACCTACACCTACTTCAATATCTTCAACCTGGTAAGGTGCATAATCAAAATCATATATCTTGTCTTCTAACTTAAGACTGAACTGGTTAGCCCCTCTAGTCATCTTAAATCCATTATACTCAAATGTAGGGCCATCATCCTCATCACCGCCCCACATAAACCCTATAATACTAGTCACCATAATAAAAGCAATAAAAAAACTAACAAAAGCCCTGATTCTTTTCTGTCTTTTTTCATCCCTATAGTTCTTTGCCATGTTAAAGAAGGAAAATAAGGGCGTTATTTAAAAATTTATCGATAGGTTTGAGAATTACTCTGCTTCGATAGTTTTCATATCCATCGCTTTCCTATACAAAGAGATATACTGGTGGATCGGACCTTTGCCACCGCCTTGGTTCCAATTAAAATTCTGAGAAATACAGTTGCCAACCAGCTTTTCCCAAATTTCGGGGTGTGCATTCTTCATCATGATCGCATCAAAAACCTTGGATAACAACTTATATTCAACCACTTTACCAGAGAAAAAAACACCGCCAAGATCAACCACCAAACCAGTTCCGTCCTGATTTGCTGGGCCGTAAGCTGTTACAGTATCCTTTAACCCACCAACTGGATTTACGATCGGTACTGCTCCTGCTGTCATAGCTTTCATCTGGCTGTAACCACAAGGCTCAAAACTAGAAGGCATCAAGAAGATGTCGCTTGCTGCATAGATCAGCTCTTCCTGATCTTTACCTACAAACCTATTCATTATAGAAGCTCTACCATCGTCAACCATGTTTCCGTAATCATCAGAGCTAAGATAAAGGCCCATATGTCCATCTCCTCTTGCAACAAACTGTACACCTTTATGTGCTAATATCAATGGAACAATCTTCGCAACCTCTGCTGTATGCTTTTGATTACAATACCTATGAAGATAACTTATAACAATCGCATTTGGGTTAGGTTCAAGGCCATACCTTTCTTGCATCACTTTCTTCTTAGCCATCTTGGCCATCATCACTTCTCCAAGGTTTCTTCTATTAACTTCATCAACATTCAAAACCCTTCTAGGATCCCAATTATGCTCATCAAGACCGTTTAATATCCCCTGAAAGCCAATTTCTCTACCATAACTAGGGCTAACTGTATTGACTGCATGAGCAAACAACTTGCCTGCATCTGCAAGATTGATATTGCCTACACTGTCATAAGCTTCTATAATCTTATTTAGTTGCCTTTTCCTTATATCGCCCAGACCAAACATGCTTACAAGATTTTTAAAGACAACCTTTGCAGGAGTATTACCAAACCCTTCACTAAACTTACCTTTATATTCATTATTATGTATTGTATAAACAACACTGCTATCTGCAAACCTGTGTTCTTTTTCATTTCCCAAAAAGAATGCTACAGGTGCTGTTGTCCATTCATTGCAATGAAATATATCAGGATTAAATGCAGATTGTTTAGAAAGCACTTCAACAACATCAAGGACAGCCCTTGAAGTCAATAATACATACTTAACCTGTTCTTCATTAATACTACTTGTATATACGCTTGGAGGAAGATCAATTGGTCGACTTATCCTCTCTTCTTGCTTCCCAAGCTGAGGAGCGATTGCATATGCTTTAACCCCTCCCTCTAAAGAAAATTCATGCACATCTACCATCGCGCCGTCAACTTCAACCTCAAAAAGTGGTTTTGATCCGCTTAGATCAAGATCAGAATAAGCTGGCATAAATATCCTTACATCATGGCCCATATCATTTAATGTTCTTGCAAATGAGCCAACATAATCTCCAAGACCGCCTTGCTTGTGGAGTTCATCAACTTCATTGGCAACAAGCGCTACACTTAGTTTATCAGATATGTCTGCCATTCTACAACAATTGGAGAAATGAGCTAGTTTTTAAATTTTATTGAAAAATCGTGAAAATCACGTAACCTAGAAAAGATAGTGAAAAAACCGAAACTTTGTCACTTCGCTTCGCTCGTTCCTTCAGTTTCTAATTTCACAGTATACAAAAAGCTATACTGAAATTCGAAACCTTTATATACTAGTATCGCTATCGATATATCTAGAGCAATATATCGTTCATAATATATCGGAGCCGATAATGTCAGTAATCCACTTAAAGTTGATTGTTCTGAAGTTTTTGTCAGAGTCAGATATGTCTGGCTACAGCCTTATGAAGAAGATTGGGCAGACTGCTGGCATGAAACCAAGCCCAGGCTCTATGTATCCTTTGCTTGAATCCTTGTTTAAAGATAAATTAGTCAAAGTCAAAGAAGAAGGCAGGAAAAAGGTTTATTCTATTACAAAAATAGGCAAAGAGCATCTTGATTCTCTTTCAGGCAAAAGAGATGAGATAATTGACGCTTTAATCCACGACTTAAATGCTTTCGAAGCTGTATTTCGGTGCGGAGCAAACATATCTGTGGATTTCTTGCAAAGAATGAAACAAGGTGAGATGCCGTTCAAAGAGATACACCCTGCTATATTCAAGTACAAAAAAGAGTTTATAAGATTAATGAAAACAGGCAGGGTTGAAGCAAATAAAGCTGAAATCTCTAAAGTACTTAATGACGCTACAAAAAAACTATCTAAACTAAAATGACGCATAAAATAATCGAATTAAGAAATGTATGGAAGATTTACAAGATGGGAGATTCAGTAGTCAATGCACTAAAAAAAGTAAGTTTAGTCATAAAAAAAGGAGATTTTGTTGCTATAATGGGTCCTTCAGGCTCTGGCAAGAGCACAATGGTCAACTCTATTGGCTGTTTAGATGTACCTACAAAAGGCGAGATTTTTTTAGCAGGAAGGAACATTGCACATTTATCTGAATCAGACCTAGCAGTTGTAAGAGGTAAGAAGATTGGGTTTATTTTCCAGCAATTCAATCTTATAAATACTTTAACTGCATTAGAAAACGTAATGCTACCTATGGTGTTCCAGGATACAACTGCTGAAGAAAGAAAAAAAAGAGCAGAGCATCTGCTTAAGATGGTAGATATGCTTGAAAGAAAAGAGCATAGACCAACTGAGCTCTCAGGTGGGCAGCAGCAAAGAGTAGCTATTGCACGCTCTTTAGCAAATGATCCTGATGTAATACTTGCAGACGAGCCAACTGGTAACCTTGATACAAAAACAGGCATAAAAGTCATGGATTTCCTAAAAAAACTAAATAAAAAAGGTAAAACAATTATCATGGTCACTCATGACACAAATTTATCTAAACATGCGCATAGGATTGAAAGACTATGCGATGGAGAACTAGTTAAAAAAACTTGTAAAAGGAGGATGTAAAAAATGAGGAAAACAATAGTTTTAGTATTAATGGTATTGTGCATGGCAATAGGTGTAAATGCAATTGGTGGTAGTGTATGGGTAGATGCTACTACAGATTTAACAGCGCGTAATGTTGATTATACTCTTGTAAACCAACAACCAGACCCTGCAGAACCAGGTAGTTATGTAGAGGTAAGGTGGAAGGTGGAAGGCTTTGGCCAGAAAGAGATGGAGGATGTGGAGTTTGAACTCATTCCTGAATATCCTTTCACTTTAGACAGAAACGAGCAAGCGGTGAAAAAACTCGGTGATGTAGGTGCTGGTCTAGTAGGAGATGACGGTATAATCCTGCATTACAAACTAAGAGTTAACAGGAATGCAGTTGAAGGTAGGAATAGTTTAAGGTTAAGGTTCAGGCCTTCTGGCGGAGACTGGTATGAACTAGGTCCTTTTGATGTTAGAATACAAACACATGATTCAGTCATCTATGTATCTGAGTATACTTTAGAGCCAGAGATGGTAGCTCCAGGCGATATTGCAACTGTTAAGCTTAAGCTAGAGAACAAAGCAGATTCATTGCTGAAAGACATTAAACTAACTCTTTCCTTTACAAGGACTGCAGCAGCAACAACTTCAGTAAGCTACGAAGATTGGCCATTCTCACCAGTTGGTACAACTGACGAGCTTTTCTTGAAACAATTGTCAGGAGGCAGGTTTAAAGAAGTTGAATATAAGCTTAAAGTTGATCCTGATGCAGAAGCAGGCGTGTATAAACTTCCTTTAACAATTGCCTATAGTGATGAACTAGCTAAGAACTACACAAAAACAAATACCTTAGGTATAACTGTAGGAGATACACCTGATGTAAAAGTAGATGTAGATGAAACCGAGATCTATAAAGCTGGACAGAAGGGCGCTGTAACACTTAAATTTGTCAACAAAGGATTAAGTGATATCAAGTTCCTGAATGTAATGATTAAAGACAGCAAGGATTTCATCTTAATGTCACCACCAGAAGTCTATATTGGCAACATTGACTCAGATGATTACGAATCCACTGATGTAGAGCTTTACCTAAAACAAGGCGCAAACGGGAAGTTTGTCATCCCGATCAGCTATGATTTCATGGACGCAACCAACATGAAGTACAAGAAAGAAGACAATGTTGAAGTCAAGATCTACACAGCTGAAGAGATTGAGAAACTAGGCTTAATCCAGAAAGGCAATGGTGGCACAGTGTTCATTGTCATCCTAATCTTAATTGGCAGCTACTTTGCCTACAGATGGTGGAAAAAAAGAAGACGAAAGGTTAAATAATTTTTTTCTTTTTTGATGTGATGTAAATGTGGGCTGACTACTTTAAGTACGCAATTGGAACTTTAAGAAAACGAAAACTACGTAGCTGGCTGACTATGATAGGTATATTCATAGGCATTGCTGCAGTTGTTTCCCTAATAGGCCTAGGTGAAGGTCTGCGTAATGCTGTAACTTCTCAATTCAGTATGCTAGGTTCTGATATTATAACTGTACAATCTTCAGGTTTACAGTTTGGACCGCCAGGTACAGGTGCAGTTGATCCTCTGGAAAAGAAATATGAGGATTTGATAAACAATGTCCCTGGGGTTAAGTTTGCTATAAACAGGCTTGTAAAAAGTGGGGAAGTAGAGTTTAATGATCAGCTTGCATTCAGGATGGTAGGTAGCATGCCTGATGGCAAACAAAGAAAAATAGTTGAAGATATACTTAATATCAAAACAGAACAAGGCAGGCTACTTAAAGACGGAGATAGAAACAAGGTAGCTCTTGGCAATAATTACCTTAAAGACGATATCTTTGGAAAAGCAGTTAAGCCTGGAGATAGAATTATAATCCAAGAGAAAACATTTGAGGTTGTAGGTATAGCTAAGAAACTAGGTAACTTTCTTCTTGACAGTGTAATCCTTATGAACGATGCTCCAATGAGAGATCTGTTTGATGAACAGGATGAAGTTAGTATTATCCCTGTCAAAGTTGACAAAGAAGCTGATATGCAAAGAGTAAAAGAGGATATTGAAAAGGTCTTGCGTAAAGAAAGAGGAGTTAAAAAAGGTGAAGAAAACTTCAAAGTAGATCTAGCTGTTGATACTGTAGCAGCTTTGAATGATGCTCTTTTTGCAGTACAGTTGTTTGTTTATATTATCGCAGGGATCTCGCTTTTAGTTGGCGGGATTGGCATAACTAATACCATGTATACAGCTGTTGTTGAGCGTACTAAAGAGATTGGTATAATGAAATCTATAGGTGCTCGTAACAGCGATATATTTATCTTGTTTTTAATTGAATCAGGATTATTAGGCATGGTTGGCGGGTTAATAGGTGTAGCTATTGGCTCTGCATTAGCATTAGGTTTAGCTTATGTCGGTGCTACACAACTTGGCTCAGAATTAATACAAGCGCATATCACTGTTTGGCTTATAGGTGGTGCACTTTTATTTTCATTTGTAGTTGGCTGTGTTGCAGGCATTACACCTGCTTTTAGAGCTTCCAGGTTGCATCCTGTAGATGCATTACGTTTTGCGAAGTAAAACGCTAATGTCAAGGAGGATTATGTCACGAAGTGACACTAATCTGGCAGAGAAACGAAGTTTCTCGAAATGAAATGGAACGACAGACTCTGAGGTTCAGTAAATGAAACTAGAATATATAAAATACGCATTGAACAATGTATGGACACGAAGAATGCGAAGTAGTCTTACAATTATTTCTATAATGGTAGGTATAGCTGCAATCTATGCTTTAGTAAGTTTTGGCCAAGGTTTAACTCTTTACATGGAAGAGATAGGCTCTGAGATGGGTACTGATAAATTATTAATCATGTCTAAAGGTTTACAATCCTCAGGTTTTGACCTTGATTTTCATATTTCCAAGGATGAAGCTGATTTTATAAGTAAAATCAGAGGGATAGAAACCACTGTAGCTGCATATATAATCAATGCTGAGATTGAAGATCAAAAACAAAAAAAATACGCGTTTGCAATGAGTTTCCCAACTGGTGGAAAAGAGAAAGAGATCTTCCAGGAGATGATGACTGTTGACATGGATAAAGGAAGGTTCTTAAAAAAAGGAGATAAACTCAAAGCAGTTTTAGGCTTTCTTTACCAGTTTGATGATAAGATCTTTGACAAAGCCCTGAAGTTAGGTGATAGTGTAGATATCAACGGAGTTACTTTTGACATTGTTGGTTTTTTCGGTGAAATAGGCAACCCACAGGATGATTCTAACATCTATATGACTGAAGAAGGAATTTTAGAGGTTGAACCAGATACAAAAGACAAATACCAATGGGTAGTTGGACAAGTTGATTCTGGCTTTGATCCAACTGAAGTCGCTGAAAGAGCTAATGAAAAGTTTCGTAAATATAAAGGGCAGAAAGAAGGTCAAGAAGACTTTGATATCCAAACCTTTGAACAAGCCATGGCAACATTTACAAATATAATGGGAGTTATTAATGGTGTTTTGGTTTTGATTGCACTTATTTCCTTAGTTGTTGCAGCTGTTAATATAACAAACACAATGTACACCGCTGTACTGGAGCGTACTAAGGAGATAGGCACAATGAAAGCAGTTGGTGCACGCAACATAGCAATAATGTTTATCTTTATCTTTGAATCAGGTTTCCTAGGCATGGTCGGAGGTGCATTCGGCATTACACTTGGATACTTAATCGCAAAAGCAGGTGGTTTTGCAGCTGCAGGCGCAGGCTATTCCTCACTCCAACCAGCTTTCCCAATGTGGCTCACAGTAGGTTGTTTATTATTCGCTTTCTCCATTGGAGCAATTGCAGGTTTCTTTCCAGCGCGGCAAGCAAGTAAGTTGAAGCCAGTACAGGCGTTGAGGTATGAGTGAGTCGAAACCCAGCTGGATTGTTTCCACACTTTCAAGTAGTAACAAAACCAAAAGATTTATAAACTGATTCTAATTCCAAATAACAATGGGATTAGAGATTGAATTACGTGAACCTGAAGTAAGGATTGATCATTCTTGTCAGACTTTCTATAGAGAAGGCAATGAGCAAGATAGTATCAAAGCTACAAAAGAAAGATTAATGGCTCTTACAGATGTAACGAGAATATTATCAATGGAACAATATACCCCTATGATACCTGAATTTAAGGCTTCAGTAGAAAAAATTATGGGTTATATAGAAAGGTCATGCATGGGTAGTAGATTACAACGTGCAGATGATGAAGTAGGAGCAGTCACTCTTGAGAAAGAGTTTATAGAAGCTATGGATGCATATATGGCTCTTTTGTTTGCAAGAAGATATGAAGTCCCAATTAGGTTAGGTTCTAGGATAACACCTGAAATAGATGATGATGAAACAGAAGTTTTAAGTGATAGAAGAATGTATATAACAGATTCATATAGAGGGTTTTCAGATCGTTATGAGTCTGGATCATGGAGATGGTATAACGCCTTAGCTCAAGAAGCTTTGCCTGCACTAAAAGAATTAGTTGAATTATCAGAAGAAGACACAGTTGATCAAGATAATACTCGCCTTACTCCAGACAAATATTCACCATTTATCCCAAAAGTTGGTAAACAATTAAGAAATATAATGGATCGAGTAGAAAAAGAGGAAGAGGGTATAATTACTACTCTCTTTGAAGATTTTGAATCCAGCCCTCTTTCCCCCTTTTTAATGACTTTAGAAGGTGCTTTTGTAGGAGCATTGCGTGTCTATACTACGTTGTTAAGTGCTCAAGAATATAGGTGTGATCTGATACTTCATGACTAAATCCCCTTCAAATACTCCATAACCTTCTCTTTCACTCTCTCTTTCAACCCTTTCTCAATCTTAATCTTAGAAAGATCCTTATCAACATCCATCTTTGGAAGCTTAGTAAGCGTGCCTTCAAATTTTCTTTTTGCTTTCTTTGCCTCTGCTTCAATCTTTTTTGCAAACTTAGAATTAAACTTTTTTATCGACGGGAATTTAGTGATTGCGTCAGCGCCAGCTTTAAGAAGTGAATGTATTTCATCCAAATGCGTAAGCCACGAACCAACTACAATCTGCAGTTTTGGAAATTCTTTTCTTATCTTCTTAACCCATTCAACATAATACTTAGAAGAAGGTGCTTTAGCATCCTCAAATATTGTTCCTTTTTGTTGTTTTAAACGATACAAAGTTATTTTGTGGATTTTATGTGTTTTAATAAAATCCCTAAGCAATTCAAAATCATCCAATGATTCTCCTAGACCAATTATCATAGTCATTGCTTTCTTCAATTTAAGCTCATCACAAAGCCTAAACATCTTTTCTATATCTTTAATGGATTTTGAAGGACAAAGTTCATCATGCAACTCAATATTTATACACTCAACAGCACCACACACACCTTCAATATAAGGCTTTAAAGCCAACAACTGTTTCTTAGTAAGATTTCCTACATTCAACCAAAGCTTCTCTCCATACACTGCTTTTACGTCTTTAACCAAAGCCACAAGCTCAGGCAAAGTATAACACTCATAACCTCCACTTAAGAACTCTATTTTCCAGCCTAATTTACGACAAATATACGCTTCAGCTAAAACAGAAGCAACACTCCTACGTGCTTTCCTAGGTTCAGTAATCAAGTCTTTCTGCGTCGACATATAGCAAAACTTACAATCACCTTTAGCGCAATACCAATTCAGGAAGATTGCACGCTCAAAGTGTGTTTTCATTAGAATAAAGAAAAACTAATAGTTTATAAAACTTATTGTGTATCCCCATCTATGATATAAGGTATTTGTTTTAAGAAATCTTTCTCTGTTTCCATATCACGCAATATATTTGTGAATAAACTCACTGCAAACTCAAGAGCGTCCTGGTTATAATTAAATTCATCAACCTTACCTGAAAGATCTGGACCATAAAGATGATAACATATTGCTAAGGAAGGTTTTGCATTGACATCACCAATTGATAAGATTTCTCCATTCTCTGTCATAATATAATCAGAAGAACTAATCTTACTTCCCTGAGACTCACAATACCTACCTATTTCTGAAGCGTACTGTTGTATCTTATCTGGAAGTTCTAAGTTATCTAGAGCAATCCCATGAGCATGCAAGACATCATAGACTAAACCCAAATCATCACCAGAAAACAGTTCTTCCAATGATTTTTCAGAATTATGTTCATAAAAACCTTTTTCTGTATCAACGAAAGGCATACTACCAGTTGCTCTTAAAGGTATCTTTACAGCTTCAAGTTGTGTGCCATCTTCAGAATAATGTTTTATATTAACTAACAATCCGCCAAGAACCCTTTCTCCAAATGTTAAAACCTTAAAATAAGATACTCCCATTGCTGAAGGAATATATTCTTGCACAACATATTTCTGTGCATTTTCTCCTTCTAAATATTTCCGCAGGTTTTCTTTCTCTGAGAATACACCTTGGATATCTCTACCCATAGAAGCTACATCTGGTTTCACAACATGCAAGCCAAGTTCAGAGTCAGGAGTAACTTCAAGATCATTAAGACTCAATAAGCCTGCCACTGGGATATCAAGGTAATTCAAGATATAAACTGCATCCCTTTTCCTGAATATGTCTAAACAATCTAAATCATTCTTAGTTATCTCTTCAACTCTTTTCTCTAAAACTAAATCTCTTTCTGCACGGTTAACGTGTTTTCCAACACTATGCACTCTACCTCTTAAAAGGCTGTCTTCTGAACTTGCAAGATCATAAAGTGTATTCTCAAAGAACAAAGCAAGTTGGCCAAGCCTATTTGCTTCCACCTCTTTAATTGCTGATACTAAATCAGGATCAACTTCCTCCAATAACCTCATCTCACCATTAGAAATCCCATATTTTTTTGGAAACATCAAAGGAGTAATCTCTAAAAGATCACACATATCCCTACAATCATGAAAAATAATATCCGGGTTAGTTAACTCAATCCTTTTTTTAATAGGATTACCGTTTCCTAATCTACCCCCTTTTTGTCTAGCTTTAAGTTCATTATTCTTGATTATCCTTTGACGAAAACGAGTATAATCACCATATCCAAGCCTAGCTACTTCAGCTCCATCTATCTTTTCCAGTTCATCAGCTATCTTGTGATATAATAAAGGATAGATTCTCCCACTTTTCATAGCTGTCTCATAATCTGAAGTAATTAGTATTCTCATACACTAAAAACCAAAACAACTAGTATATAAAGCTTTCGGTTGTAACCACTAAATAGTTACTATAAAGCCTCTGAGGGGACTTGCACCCCCGACCTGCGCTTCTCCTGCTTTAAGTTACGAGAGCGCCGCAATAGCTACTATGCTACAGAGGCATAGAATTAAAGGTTTTTGAGGATATCTTCTTTCGTCGTGAATTTCTTCTGGCATTCAAAGCAAATAGCATGCTTCTTACCTTTTTCATCCTTTACATACGTACCTAGAATCTTCTTTAGAAAATGTTCTGCAATCTTCTTTTTACATATCTCGCATTTCATAGGAAGAAAAAGAAGGAAGTTGTATTTAAAGTTATTCCTTAACACGACAACTAACTCTTCCTTTTTTACGATTATAATCAAAAGTGCTTATTGTAATGTATGGGATCTTATATTCCTCCCATACCTTCTTCATACCACCACCATGTCCACCACCAAAAACAACAACAATCTGGCTTTCCCTCATACTCATACAGCGTTGTACAGGCAGTCCTGATGCTATATTACTTCTACGCCTATCTGCATATTCTCTAAATATCCTATTATACTCAGTACGGAAACGATTGAAAACAGATACAAATTCCACCCTATCAATGAAAGCTGGCATAGTGGGTAGCTTATCTTTATAAGCAAAGTCCTTGATTATAGGTTCAACCTCTCTCTTAAATGCAGAAACAAAAGCACAATACATAACAAAACCATTGCCATTTGTTTTTCTAAGACAATCATTATACGTATTAATTACACTATTCAAAGCCATCTCTAGTGCTGGAATATTCTTAACAGCCAGATATGCATCTTTATTCTCAAGCCCTGTTCCAAGAACTCGATCATCAGAATAAACAAAACCCAACAAAGGGTTTGCTTCAATTATTTGTTCAGGTGTGCATTCTTTTTCTAGAGCAAACCTTTCTATAACTCTATCGTCAATAACACCTTCCCATATTGCCTCTAATCCAACTAACTTAACTCCAATTAAACTATTTAACCTATCGATACCTTTTACTTGACATCTAGCTATCTCTTCTTTTGCATCCCTATCATCATGCGGATGGCTATCTGGGAAGAAGTATATCAAAGGCTGATCTGAATCTCCATCATAAAAATCCAAAACTGGAGCAATATAAAACCCTATAGCATTAACTATATCCTCAATCCTCCACTCACTAACATTAAGCTTAGGAATTTGCATTTTAGTCACATCCGTCGAAAAAGAAGAACAAAACTCTGTATTTAAGGTTTTCCCCCATTCACCAACCCATAAACAAGATTAGAATTCTTATCGTAGTCAAAGGTCTTGATTTTCATGTAGGATACATTCTCGCGTTTCCAAATCTCTTCCATCTTTTCCCCATGGCCGCCTCCGTATATCACTGCGATCTGGTTCTTGCCCATATCTTCGCATCTCCTAAGAGCAAGAACAGCTACTTTCTCGCTTCTTGGATTATCTGCGTGCTGCCAGAAGAATGATCTAAAAGTATCTAAAAAATGTCCGAACCATTCAACAACATTCTCTTCAGTCAATCCATCTGGGATATGCGGCAGATAGTTTCCATGCTCATAGCTGTCAATCAAAGGCTTAACCTTTTCAATAAGTGCATTATAGAGGTACTTTTTTGCTTCTGGCTCTCCTTGTTTTTTTTCAATGTCTCGTGCACTTGAATAAACTTCAGTAAGTGCATTATTTATCTTAAGCAAAGGAGCAACTACTTTGTAAAGTTCCTCATCTTCAAGACCTGTACAAGTAACTCTTTCATCTAGCCCATAACCAAACAATAGATTAGTTTCTAATAGACTTTTAACATCTCTGTTCTCACCAGCTGCAATCTCTTCAAGTACACCTTGATTTACAACTTCATGCCATAAAGCTTCCAAGCCAACTAAATCAAGGCCATACATATTAATTATATGGTCTATTGCACGCATGTGAAGCCGATGTATATCCTCAAAATGCGTGTCTGGGAAGAAATAAATCAATGGCTTATCAGGGTCTCCTATATGGTAGCTTTCAACAGGAGCAACATGATCATTAACAATCTTCACTATACTTTCCACGTTTAGTGGTTTTTGTTTTTCTGCTTGCATCTAGACTAAAAATTAATACTCATTAATAAGCCATTTCAACAGAAATCCGTGAAAATCACGGCAGGTTTATCTCCTGCTCATCTCCATATCATCGATGATTACATATAGCCGTTCAAAAGCTCGCCTTACTTTCTCTAAATCCTTCTTTAGAATCCAATTTATCTCACCTTGCTGTGATTCCATACGTATAGCGTCCTGCAACTTATCAGCTAGTTTTTCTAAGAAAGCAAGGTGTTGGTAAGCAATAGTTTTGCTTTTATAGGATCTAGCAGTTACCATTCTTCTTATTTCATTCAAACTGTCAATTTCATACTGCTCAATATAGAACTTCTTTTTAGCATACTCATTCATATCCCTAATATCAATTATTGTTTGTGGATCGTATATAGGCATACATAGGTATATGTTTTATTACTATAAAAAGGTTATGCATATAAAATATATAAGAATTAAAGCTTTACCTACTAGCGTCTGCCTGTCTTTCAAGCTCGTTTTTCTTAGAAATCGCATTGGATTTTATGTCCAGGTTATAAGCAAATACAATCTCATCTGCTAGTGCATTTTCAATTGGTTTCTTAGAATTAAATGATTTCTGGTAAGCGCCTTGTGTAATATACCTAAGAGCAATATCAATTCTACGTTGTGGAGCGCATTCAACTGCTTTTGGATAACGCGCACCACCATATTCAATTGTTATGATCTCTTCACGTGTAGCTGCGTTTTCTATAGCTTTAACAAAAACCTCAATAGGGTTCTTCTTGGTTCTTTGTTCAATCTTCTTAAATGCTTTCTCGACTATATCATAAGCGCGGTTAGCTTTCCCAGTTATATGTCCGCTTGATTTGAAATGTTTCTTTCCTTTATGCCCAGGTATAAGAAGCTTGTTAATAAGCCTTTCAACAATGAATATCTTAGATTTATGGAACCTGCTGCCTGCATATTTTGCACCAGACCTTGGCACAATCCTTGGCTCAAGAGTGATATAATTAACAAGCCCAGGATCTACAACCTTAATCCCTTCTGTACTCCACCGATTAAATGCTTTGATTTCAGCCATTTTACTTACGAGCTTTTTCCAATTTGCGTTTGGGGGCGGGTGGGAGGAATAAAAATTGAAAAAGCGAGTTTACTTACGAGCTTTTTCCAATTTCCCACTTCTTAGAGCCTTTAAACTCTGATCATTAACCTTAATAACCTGCCATCTCACTCCAGGGATATCACCTTTAGATCTTCCTCTTGGCCCACCTATGCATTCAACAACCACTTCATCGTGTTCATCTATAAGCTTTTGAGCGCCATCTCCTGGCATGAATGCTGTTATTTGTTTACCATTCTTAATAAGCTGCACTCTGCAACATTTACGCATAGCAGAATTAGGCTGTTTTGCCTCTAATTGAACCTTTTCAAGAACAATACCTTTAGCTTGTGATGCTCCTCCTAAAGGGTCAGACCTAACTTTTAGACCTAGAACCCTTGAGACATAGGTTCTGTCATGCCATCTAGATTTAGCTCTTCTTTTTCTGAGCTTCTTGCCAGCACTTAATCCTTTTGATTTTTTTGCCATCTATTTTACCTTAATTTCCTTTAAATCGAAATATCTGCGCGACATTGCCTCTAAATTCCGCAAATTCTGCGCGTTCCTGCCAATCAACATACCTCTGCCGGTTAAATCTTCTGCAACCAGCGTAACAACCTTGTTTTCTTCTTTAGCGTCCTTAATCTTGACAGGATAAACAAGATTCCTTATGAATTGTATCAGGTTGGAATTAAATTCTACTATTTTAATCTTTCTATTTAGCATCTTTTCAAGCTTTCTTATATTAGCACCTTTCTTGCCTATTGCCCTGGCAATCTGGTTCTCAGGCACAATAAACACCATCCTTGAGTCTCCATCTATACAATCCTTTGCACTAACGTGTGTTATAGTCTCAAACAATGAAATAATCTTCATCAGATTGACATCAAATTTGATCTTGTTCACTATAATTATTCACCTTTCAAGTGACTAAGTACAGAAATAGAGAAAGGTTTTTTACATATCACTCCTAACTCTTCATTTGATTTCTTAAGTTCAACAACCTTTGCATTGCTCAGTTTACTGTAATGCTTAATCTCTTCCTTAACCTCTTCAGGACAATTTAAGGTTATGTATACTGCTGAAACCTTGCCTTTTTTTAGGTTTTTTAATGATTTATCTGTACCAATCACTGCTTTTTTGGATTTCAGGATAGACTGGATCTCCTTAACTTCATTTGACAATACTTGTTTTCTTTTAGCCATGTTTAAAAAAACCTCTGGTTTTTTTGACACCCCAGAAATCTCCGATTTCTCAGGGTTTTTTCACTTTATCTTTGTTTTCAATCCTGGCAGACCTGTACCAAGCGGAATAGGCTGGTTTAGCATAACGTTTTCTACAACTGAACTCAACTTATCCTTCTCGCCAACAAGGGCTGCATCAATTATATGTCTAATAGGAGTTTCAAAACTTGCACGTGCAAGCACACTGGATTTATCACTCACTACACCGTACCTTGTAATACCTTTAATACTGCCTATAACACACATAGTATCAGCTACAAGCATGATGTGCCTTATATCTACATTAAGACCTTGGCTTTCAATAACCTTATACACTTCGTTGATTATTGCTTGCCTAGCTGCTTCTATACCTAAGATATCTGCAATCTCAAAGATGTTATTTGTAACTGTCCTTGATGTGTCTACAAAACTAAGCTGTAATACCTCGTTTAGATTAGAGCCTGCAGTAATAATAACATACTCATCTCCTTTTTTGATAGGCAGTACATGTGTAATACCTTTTATTCCACAGATACTTGTTTTCTTAAGAGTCTCTTTAACTTTATATATTGCATTAATGTTTTGATCCTTTATCTTTGGTTTTATAATCAGATTATCTTCTTTTCTTTTAATAGATGCATCTTTGACCTTTTTCAACAATGCATTAAAAAGCTTAGTTTCTGTTATACTAAACTCTTTTAATCTTGCTTTATCAAGCTTAACCTCTATAATACCATCAGCAAGGTTTATGGAAAACTCAGAAGCAACTTCCTTCAGCAAGGTCTCTTTGATAGACAAAGCAAGCCGTTTAATATCTTTACCTTTTTTATGTGCTCCTTTCAAAAATATTTCCATCATAGGAGTACTAAGTTTTTTCCTGCCATCAAGGATCTCAATAATCCTAGGCAGACCCATGGTAACATTCATCTCTGCTACACCTGCAAAATGGAATGTGTTAAGAGTCATCTGTGTACCTGGCTCACCTATAGATTCAGCTGCAACCAGACCAACACTCTCGCCAGCATCTACCCTTGCATTCATGTATTCCTGATAAGCAAGTTCTAGCACCTTCTTAGCCTTTGACTTAGGAGCTTTCTCTTTAATCTCATCTATAATCCTACTAGGCATCTTGCCTTTGTATTTTTTGAAAATATCGTCACTCATTGTAATTACCTCAATGAATCAATAATACGTTGAACATTAACCTGGCCATCCTCGCTTCTTGATACATCCATACCATCTTCACCATAATCAAACTGAACAATCTTCTTGCTTGCATCCCTTACTGTAAGGTCGTATTCTACTTTTAGATCCTGCATAGCGTTTGCAAGCCTTCTATACAGATAACCGCTTTTTGGAGTTCTAAGTGCAGTATCCATCAGTGAATCTCTACCAGTCATACCCATGAAAAAGAATTCATGCGGTTTAAGGCCGTGTTTAAACCCACGTTTGATAAAACCATGTGCAGCTGGGCTTAGGTCTCCTTTTTTGAAACATGAAAGTGTTCTTCCTCTATAGCCCTTATCAATCCTTTGCCCTCTCATAGCTTGTTGACCTACACAAGCTGCCATCTGAGCAAGGTTAAGTGGATTACCTCTTGCACCAGAGTTTGCCATAATAAGTGTACCTGATTCAGACATAAGCTTGCCTTCTTTTTGCTGGCTTGCATACTCCATTACAATGTTACCTGTTTCGTTTCTAGCTTTATTTAGTAATTCAAGTATCCTAACTTCAAGTGTTTCTTTAACAGTTTTACCAGGTAAAGCCATAAGCTGGTCTTCATGATATGTTTTAATCAGTTCATCTACATCAGCATACGCCTTATCAAGCACATCCTTGATCTTAGATTTTGCAAGTTCAGGAAGATCAGTATCAAACAAGCCTGTTGTAAAACCATACTTAAGCAAAATCTTTATACCTAACCTGAATATTTTGCCTAAGAAATCTATAGTGAATTTCTCACCATAGTTTTTATGTATATTTCTTAATAATAATCCTGAGCCTTCACCAAGGTTAGCTCTATCCATCACTCCAGAGATCAGCTTACCATCTTTAATTATTACCTTGCCACCATCAACCTTGGATTTTGAAGTTCCTATAAAACTGAAACCATCTGGGATAAGTACACTGAATACTTGCTTACCAGTTACTTTCTGTTTTTTAGGCAGTTTAGAGAAATCTGTTACACCAATAGAAGCTAACAAATCTACTGCTTCTTCCCTTGGCATATTTAGATTGTTTGTAAGTATAAAATTACCAGAGATACCGTCTTGTACACAACCAATAACACTCAGACCATACCTAGGTGAAATCAACTGTGTCTGCACCATCATAAGAATCTCTGCTTCAGATCTTGCTTCTTCTGTCTGAGGTATATGCAAGTTCATCTCGTCACCGTCGAAATCTGCGTTATAAGGGTGGCA
Organism: uncultured Methanosarcinales archaeon; assembly: GCA_964550525.1. Lineage (GTDB taxonomy): Archaea > Nanobdellota > Nanobdellia > Woesearchaeales > JANQNQ01 > CAZJZJ01. The sequence continues at coordinate 179 of CAZJZJ010000021.1, read as the reverse complement.
TACTGCAGGGTTAAGCCTGAAGGTTTTGTAAGGCAGAACTCTGATTTTATGGCACATCATACTCATTCTGTGCAAAGAAGGCTGCCTGTTAAAAATAGCAATATCTCCATCCATTAATTGTCTTTCAACAATATAACCTGGCTGAAGTTCTTCAATCAGTTGTTCCCTTGTTTCATCTG
>CAZJZJ010000020.1:1169-22544 GCA_964550525.1 uncultured Methanosarcinales archaeon | reverse complement strand
AATAACCCGGAAAACCGCCGAAAAATAGCCCACTTCATTGCCCAGGAAGTTGCCAAAGAAAAAGGCAAGATCCCTCATTTCTCTAGAAACGCTGTTCTAAAAATCATTCAGGAGGCCAGAAGAAGAGCTAATCGTAAAGACCACCTAACATTAAGGCTTAGAGGTCTTGGTGGGTTGATAAGAGCAGCAGGTGATCTAGCTTTAGAAAGAAACGCAAAACTTGTTACAAAGGAGCATGTAGAAGCTGCTAAAAAAGCTGCACGTACCTTAGAGCAGCAGATCGCTGATAAGTTTATTGAACGTAAAAAAGAGTATGAGGTTATTGTAACAGCTGGCAAAAAGATTGGCAGAGTCAATGGTCTTGCTGTTATGGGTAGTGGCGCAGCTTATTCAGGCATTATCCTACCAATTGAATCTCAGGTTACGCCTGGCGGCAAAGAAAGCGAAATCATTGCAACTGGTAAATTAGGCGAGATTGCAAAAGAAGCAATAAAAAATGTAACTGCAATCATCAAAAAATATTTTGGCCAGGATATAAAAGAAACCTATGATATCTATGTCCAGTTCTTACAGACATATGAAGGTGTAGAAGGGGATTCTGCAAGTATAGCAGTAGCAACATCAATTATCTCAGCTTTCAAAAAGATCCCTGTGAAACAAGATACAGCAATGACAGGCAGTTTATCTGTACGTGGGGAAGTACTTCCAATTGGTGGTGTAACATCTAAGGTTGAAGCTGCTATAGAAGCAGGGCTTAAACAGGTTATTGTACCTAAAGCAAACATCAAAGATATAATTGTTGATAAAGAAAAACTAAAGAAAATAAAAATCATCCCTGTACACAAAATCGTTGAAGTGCTTGAAGTTGCGCTTGACTGGAAAGGTAAACAAAATATCCTTAAAAAGTTAAAGGGAACCAATAGATAAATTCACTACTCAAAAAAGTAAACATAATCTTTTATATTAAATCATACTAAACATAAGAAAGAGGTGGTTTTAGATGGCATTTGATTTTAGTGCACTTGGTCAATCTTTATTAAATCCTTTAGTAGATCTATGGCATAGTTTTCTTGCAGTTTTGCCAGGGTTAATAGCAGCATTACTTATCCTGCTGATAGGTTATATTGTTTCAGGCCTTGTAGGTATAATCTTTAGAAAGATTTTTGAGAAAGCAGGCTTAGACAATTGGGTCAATAGAGTTAAACTAAAAGCTTCTATAGGTGGCCTGAGTTTATCATCTGTAATAGGCACAATCCTTAAATGGTACGTATTCATTGTTTTCTTGGGTGAAGCTGTGAAACAAGTTAATCTTGGAGTCCTAACTGTACTTTTGACAGATCTTGTTAGATGGTTGCCTAAGTTAATTGTGGCTGTAATTATTATGATCTTTGGATTGATGTTTGCAGATTTTATCGCAGTAAGAGTAAGCAAAGCAAAGATAAAGGCAATCAAACTGGTTAGCCTAATAATCAGGCTTGTGATAATATTCTTTATTGCAATCATTGCATTAAGCCACATAGGAATAAACATATCCATTGCCCAGAATACTTTCTTGATTCTGGTTGGAGCCTTTTCATTGGCAATCGCTATTGCGTTTGGTATAGGTTTTGGTTATGCAATGAAACTTGAAGCTAAGAATATTATCAAGTTTTTTAAGAGGAAGATTTAATACCAAAAACCCAAACCTTTTTATATACCAAGCCCATTTTTACTCAATAACATATTAATTATTAAATATACGAGGTGAAAAGAGATGAAGCTAAAATATTTGTTTGTGTTCTTAGCGATTTTATTGTTGGTAGGTTGTTCTAAACCAGCAGTACCTCCAGAGACACCACCAGAACCAGCACCACCAGTAGTGACACCAGAGCCAGCACCAGCACCAGAACCTGAGCCAGAACCAGAAGTGCCAGAAGAAGAGCCAGTAGCAACAGGAGCAGAAGTCATTGTCATGAGAGAAGGCATGGATCCTGCAGAAGTAAAAGTAAAGGTTGGTTCAACTGTTGTATGGATAGTAAATGATGATAGAAGACACCTAATGATAGAGAAAAGTGAAGGCTTATTCAGAAGCCCTACACTAGAAAAAGACGAAGAAGACGAGAAGAAGGCTAAATTTGAATACACATTCGAAGAAGCAGGAACTTATGATGTATTGGATGCAATCTTCGGCAAGAGGATGAGTGTAGAAGTAGTTGAATAAATTCTTTTTTTTCTTTTCTTTTTTTTCACACAAACTTTTTATAGTACTAGGTTTATAATTCTATAAAGAGGTGATCAATAGTGGAACCTAAAAAAGTTGCGAAACCCCCAAAAAAGGTGAAATCTAAGGTTTTTCCTATTTTTGCAGCAATTGTTGTTGTTTTGATATTAATATTAGTTCTTAATAGAATTCAAAAACCTCCAGTCGAACCACAAGAACCAATTGCACCAGTGATTGTGCCAACAGTGCCAGTAGTGCCAGATGAACCAGTTATTGTAGAAGAAGAAATAATAATGCCTGACGAGCCTGAACCAGAAGTACCAACATCAACTGAATACACTGTTCTTATTAAAGGCGGCGCTTTTCAGCCAAAGGACATTATAATCAAAGTAGGTGATTCAGTTACCTGGAAAAACCTGGATGTAGCAAGATTTGATCAGTATAGGTCACATAGGATTTCAGAAACAAAAAGAAGATTCAGAAGCGACGTTATACCTGGTGAAGGTACTTTCACTTATACCTTTACTGAACCTGGAACATATAATTACTTTGCTATAGGTTTCACTGCAGTTAGAGGAAGTGTTTTAGTGGAAGAAGTTGAAGAGACTACATAAAATCTGTTAGTCCTTTTTGTTTTTTCTTTACTTTTATTTCTTTTTCTTTTGGAATATCTTTCTCATCAAATACCGGCACGCCGTAAACTCCGTCGTAGCCAGGAATTACTTTTATTTTCCCTTCTCTATTCTTTAGAATAACATCAACTACTTTTTCATCAGCTAACTTTTTCAACTTTTCTTCACTTAAATTCAATAGAATATCCATCTCACTTCTTTCTTTTGTAACAAGTTCATAATATTTTTGAGTAATAGTTTTCGTTGCTATACCTTTTTTGTATAACTTGGAAAGTATTTCTGCCAAAGGAATTAAAGTCCTGAATCCAGCTGCATCCTTTGGCTTGAAACCAAGTTCTCTGTCAGCTAACTCTTCAACCCTGTAATCCACGCCAATTGTTAAAGGTTTGCCGCAGACTGGACATATTTTATTTAATTTCATACTTTCTTTTGGACTCAAGCTAACATTACAATTCCTATGTCCATCAAAATGATATTTTCCATAAGCAGGATCAACTTCAATGGTTTCTTTTACTCCTTTGTTTCGCAATGCATGAATTAAATTCTTGTACGTCAATTCCTTCAAATCAAAAACAGTAGCTTCCCTACCTATCCGCCATGGCCAATAAGAATGTAAATCTGAGAAAGAAACTAAACTAAAATCATCTAGTTGCGATAACCGCCAATTCATTGCAGGATCAGAACTTAATCCAGTTTCTAAAGCATGTATGTGTTTCAACTGATCTCCAAAAGCTTGTTTTATAGAATCAAAACCAGAATTGCTTCCAAACAAACTAAACCAAGGCGTCCATATATGAGCAGGTATAACTTCTATATCCTTGCTTATGTTCATCAACATCTCAGTAAACTCAATACAGCTCAGCTTGAATATTGGCCTGCCATCATAATCAATTCTGCCTCTTTTCTTTAACTCATCTGTAATCTGATCAACCACTTCAAAGTTCGGCGCAAGAACAACATTATGTACTCTCCTACCTTTACCATCCTGTGAATAGATAAGCGAAAGTTCTGTCTGTAGAATAAAAGGAAAACCACTCTGGGTCTTCAAAACACCAGACCCATCCTCTTTCAATTCTTTTTTCAATTCCTTAATCCATTCAGGATGCGTAAAGTCACCTGTACCAAGAAGATTTACTCCTTTAATCCTGGCATACTTCTCAAGATTCTTAATATCCAAATCCTTACTACAAGCTCTAGAATGTTTACTGTGTATGTGTAAGTCTGAGATTAGTTGCATAAATGGTAGAATTAATGGGAGGTTTATATAGTTTACTTTAGTTAAATTTATATAGGGTAATAAACCTCTGTATTGTATGAATAAATTAGCAAAATACATCTTGCTCATGTTCGCAGTACTTATTGTTCTGATAGGTATTACTGTACTAGTAAACTATTTTAATGATAAAGACAAAGCAAGTTTTGTTCCACCTACAAGATATGATTCTGAGGGGAATCGAATCCTTTACAAAGCTCCTTTAGGAAGATATTTTCTTCTTTTAGGATTCTTTGCTTTTTTAACTTTTTATGGTTTTCCTGTTTTTGTTGTAATATTAAGTGCTTTGTATCTTCTTGATGACCCAAGCCATAACCAAAATCTAAAGAGTCTGCTTATTCCTGTTTCGTATGCTGTGTTAGCTTTTATTTCTTCATATATATGGCTTATAAAATTTGCTGTTGGCGAAGAAGGAATGGCTGCAATCTATGTCTGGATGCAGTTAGCAGCTACTTTCTTTGTAGTCTTATTAACTAATGGAATAATATTACTGATAAAAAGAAAACAAAAAACTAACCCTTAACAACCTTCGCAACCCCACCAGCCACAGCTCCTCCTGAGATAGCTGTCAACAACTGCAAAGGGCCGAATGCAACCAAGAACATTGTTGGCACGAGTCCGAAGAAAACAAACACTCCTGCGATTGCAACCAAAAACACAGCTTTAATCGCTGCTGTCAATGGAACAACTTTCAATAAGTTCATCTTCTTGTGTCTAAAGTATTTCACTGTGTAAACTAAAAGTATGTTGGATGCAATTATGAATGGAATCATGTACACCAAAAACGGCGTTAAAGCTCCAAAAATCATGCCTTTAGTAAAAACACCTAAAGAAGGAGCAATACAAAGTGGTAATATCTTCCATCCTTTGACATTAAGTGCAGCCATTACTAGCATGAAATTAACAATTGTTCCAACCAGCCATTGTGGATGTCCTAAGAAGAATGGGATGAAGAAGCCAATCAATGAAAACAAAACCAATTCAGAAACTTCATAGACAGTGCTTAATTCAAATTCAACTTTATTTACATATTCATACATTCTACTCACCTCGTTTAGTGAAACGCGTGTGTAAGAGTTTTTTAGCTTTCTTACTTAAAGGTTTGCCTAGATACTCTTTATACAATTTCTGTACAATAGGGTTATCATGTGATTTCCTGTACTTCAGAATAGCATCTTGTTTATAGATTGCTTGCATTCTTAATCTTCTGATATTATCATCTACAGGTTTAGGCTGGCCACCTCCGCCAATACAACCACCTCTGCAAGCCATGATTTCAATGAAATGATAATCATTCTTTCTTTCCAATAATTTACGTGCATTTCCAAGGCCGTAAACAGCAGCAAACTTTATTTTTTTCTTATTAATCTCAATTACACCTTCTCTTACAGCCTCTAGACCTCTTATCTGTTCAAACTCAATCTTTTCAAGCTGCTTACCTGTGCCTAATTCATAAGCAGTCCTTAAAGCAGCTTCCATTACTCCTCCAGTTGCACCAAAGATTACACCTGCGCCAGTAGAAATACCTAAAGCAGGATCAAAATCCTCATCAGGCAGGTTAAGGAAATCAATGCCTTGAGCTTTTATTAATCTTGCAGCTTCTCTTGTTGTAAGCACATAATCAACTTCACTGTTTAATTCAGGCCTTGTAGATTCAAACTTTTTAGCAGTACAAGGCATAATGCTTACAACAACAATATCTCTTTTCTTGATATTATTTTCTTCTGCATAATATGTTTTTATTAAAGCACCAATCATCTCATGCGGGCTTTTACAAGTAGACATGTTAGGAAACAATTCATGGTAAAACTCTTCCATAAACTTAATCCAAGCAGGGCAGCATGTAGTGATCATTGGGAAAGGCCCGCCTTTTTTTACTCTTTCAAGTAATTCAGAGCCTTCTTCCATAATAGTAATATCTGCACCAAGATCAGTATCAAACACCTTATTAAATCCAACCCTGCGTAAAGCAGCAGCCATTTTACCTGTTACTAAACTACCTGCAGGCAGACCAAACTCTTCACCTATAGCAGCTCTTATAGAAGGTGCAGCTTGTACAACTACGTATTTCTTAGGATCTTCAATAGCATCAATCACCTTGCCAATATAATTTCTTTCTCTTAAAGCACCTGTAGGACATACATTAGCGCATTGGCCGCAGAACGTACAGGTGGTTTCACCTAGATCCTTCATAAACTTAGGCAAAACTTCTATTTCATGGCTTCTGTTAACAAACCCAATTGCATATACACTTTGTTCATCCTGGCATTTCTGTACACATTTACCGCATCTGATGCATCTAGAGCTGTCTCTTATAATAGAAGGATTGGTTTCATCAAACTTTATTTTTTTGTTTGGCTTAAACCTTGATTTCACTCCTAGCTCTGCTGCAATCTTCAGTAAATCATCGTGTTTGTTTATGTAAGGCACTGTAGTTGAGTTGTGGTTTGCTAATAATAACTCTACACTCATCTTTCTTGCTTTAATAACATTAGGAGTATTAGTGTTAACTTCCATTCCAGGGCTAACTTTAAAACTGCATGAAGGCTCTAATTTACCTTTTATTTCTACTAAACAAACCCTGCACCTTGCAGCTGGATGTAGATCAGAATGATAGCACAAAGTAGGTATCTCTATACCGTTTCTTTTAGCTACCTCTAGTATGGTCTCGCCTTCTTTAGCTTCAAAACCTATACCATTAATCTTTATTTGCATTTAAATTCACATCTGAAATACTTTAACGCAGTCTTTAAACAACTAATAGCAGTCTGGCCTAATGGGCAGAAAGCTGTTTTTGTCATGTAATCACTTAATTCTTCAAGCAGCTTAAGGTCTTGTTCTAAAATGTGTTTTTTATTTAAGATCTCTAATACTCTTGTAGTACCTTCTCTGCATGGAGTACATTTACCGCAAGATTCATGTACAAAAAACTCAGCAACATTCTTACATAGTTTAGGTATGGATACAGATTCACCTACTGCAATTACAGTGCAACTGCCTAACCCTACATTGAACTTCTTTAGATTCTCATTTGTAAGAACTTCTTTGTCTTTGTAAGGAACTAACCCACCAGAAGCGCCGAATAATAATGCTTTAATCCTTTCTTTTGGCTTGCCTAATTGGATTAAATCCTTGAAAGTCTTTCTTTCTTCTAATTCATATACACCTGGTTTTTTCAAAGAACCAGACAAAGAGAATAATCTTAGTTTACTGTTCCATTTTTTTGCAAAGATTAATGGGATGTTTGCTAAGGTTTCTACATTGTTTATACAAGTAGGTTTTCCATATAATCCAACTTGCGCAGGGTAAGGTGGCTTTAATCTAGGCTCGCCTCTGTTGCCTTCAATGGATTCCATGATTGCAGTTTCTTCACCGCAAATATAAGCTCCTGCACCTGATGCAATAACTATATTCTGTTTTGCATGCTTAATTGCTTTCTTTAGTTTAGGTACAAGATAAGGGTACTCGCCTCTTAAGTAGATGTAAGATTTTTTTGCTCCTATAATAAAAGCAGCAATTGCAATTCCTTCTATTAAATTTTCTACATTATGATTTACAATAAACTTATCCTTGAAAGTACCTGGTTCACCTTCATCAAAATTGCAGATTAAATATTTTTCATCTCCTTGAGCATCTTTAGTGAATTTTAATTTCAAATGAGTTGGAAAACCTGCACCACCTCTGCCTTTTAGTCCAGATCTCTCTAAAAGCTTTAAAGTTTTATCTACACCAATCTTTTTTGCTTTTCTAAGAGCTTCAAAGTTTGTTTTTTTTAAAATCTGCATCATTTTAGTTTTTTAATTATTTGGCTAATCTTTTCTTCATCTAGATTACCATACACTTTTCCATTGATTAAAGCAGCAGGAGCTTGGTCACAGCAACCAATACATTGAGTAATTTTAAGTTCAACCTTTTTGTTTTTCTTTAGCTTTTTCTCAAAAATCTTGATTATGTTCGTAGAACCATTTATGTAACAAGAAGGACTATTGCAAACAAGGATAGTATGTTTCGCAGGCTTGCCTATACCAAGGAAAGCATAGAAAGTAGCAACCTCATATAACTTAACTACTGGTATCTTTTTCTTCCGAGCAAGTTTCCTAATAGAAGTCTCAGTCAAGCCCTCTTTTTTCTTCAATTGCTTAAGCTCATTAATAAGCATAAACTCCTCAGACAAAATACCACCTCTAAGCTTAAACATATTAATATCTAGTATTTAAGGGTTTCTGTTTGAGTTGTTTGTTTCTCTAGATACATTTATATAGCCCCTGTACCTATTTGTTATTATGGTAAAAATTAGAAAAGGTAAAACCTCGGATCTTAGAAATTATTTGAAGTTTCAATTAGAGGCATTTCCAACTGAAAGTAAAGAGCGGCACAAGAGATACTTTAAGCAGAAGATTGAACGAAATGAAATCTTTGTTTTGGAATTAGATGGAAAATATATTGGTCATCTAACTTATTCTAAGTTTATTTCTCCACCTTTTGTAAATTCACTTTACGCAGAAGAATTAGTAGTTGGAAAAGAGTATAGGAGTTGTGGTTATGGGACTTTTTTATTGGATAGATTAGTAAAAGAAGCAAAAAGATTGAAATTTGAAAGAATCTTACTAGATACTTGGAACAATAAGAAGAACAAATCTATTAAATTTTACACAAAACATGGATTTAAGCGGGTTGGTCAAATAAAAACAAAATATGGTAATGAAGCTTTCTATGAGTTATATGTTAATGGGTGGGAGTAAGTTTTCTAAACCAAAACCTTTTTATTCCACTTCTTTATCCCTACCCCTGGGGACGGACATGTTAGACTTTAATCAATCTGTGTTAGAACAATCACTTGGCTATGTGGTCAAGGCTATAACTGTAGTTATTATTCTCATTATTGGTTACACTGCCATCTCTATCATTAAAAAAGCGCTCAAGAAAGTATTCGCAAAAACAGACTTTGATGAAAGCCTTGAAAGGTTCATCTACAAAGCTGTAAAAGCAATCCTTTGGATCATCCTTATACTTCTTGTTTTGGAGAATATTGGTTTAGATGTAGGTCCAATGTTAGCTGGCCTTGGTATTGCTGGTTTTGTGCTAGGATTTGCTTTAAAGGATGTTTTAGGCAATTTCGCTTCTGGGATTATGATACTTTTGTATAAACCTTTCAGAGTAGGCGATTATATTGATGCTGGAGGTGTTTCTGGCACTGTAGAAGAGATAGGTATGAGTGCTTCAAAGCTGAAAACACCTGAAAACATCAAGATTACTGTTCCAAATTCATCAATATGGGGCAAAGCTATAACCAATTACTCAAATCTAGATCAAAGAAGGATGGAAGTAGTTGTAACAGTAGACTTCAAAACAAACATAACTAAGCTAAAGAAGCTACTTCTTGGTATAAAAGACAAACGCATCTTAGCAGATCCAGCTCCAGCACTTGTTTTTAAGGGCCTGGAGTATGGTATTAAGGTAAGCTTACGTGCATGGGCTTCTAAGGATGACTATTGGGATGTTCTTTCTGATTTAAATGAAGCAGTATCCAAAACATTGCAGAAGAATAAGGTTAAAATCATCAAACCAATACTTACAATGTAAGTATAATGTGTTACTTCTCTCAAGTAGTTAAAAACCGAAAGATTTATATATGGGTAGGATAATCTGCTACCTGTATGAAGCACAAAATCAGCATAACAATCGATGAAGACACTCTATTACGTCTTAGAGAACTAACCAGATCCAAAACCTATAGAAACAGATCTCATTTCTTTGAAGTAGCAGCTGAGAAGTTGATTGAGGAGAAAAATGGCTGAACAAGACCTAGAAAGAAAACTGATAGATGATATCAAAGCAGGAAAAGAGGTTGACTTAGAAAGAGCTCTGCTTATTGCTTCTGGGTTGAAAACTGAAGATGAGGTAGCTGAGTATGTAGGAAAGATTGACACTTTGCAAGAACAGTTTTGGGATGAGATTGCCCCTAAAAGACCAGATCCGTTTGACTTATCAGTCATGCTTTTTGATTTTTTGTGGAGAGGAAAGGAGGAGAGATATTGCCTTAATTACCTATTAACAAATGCAATAGATGCACAACTATCTGAAGATGAGAATCAAGGAGTTGGAAGTTGCCTTGGATTGACAACTTTGTATTCTGTGTTGGGTTTAAGAGAAGGCTTGGATCTTTCAATTCTAGCCTCAGGAAGCAATGCTCTAAGTTTTCTCAGGAATCATGTCTTAAGTTTATTAAGAGTTGATGGTGTTTCTTATGCAATAGAAAATGCTGGGTATTGTGAATTTGAATTTTTATCTAAAAAATATGCTCATTTTAAAGAGCAACCAGTTAACAGTCTTATTAGGATATTCTTTTTTTCGAATGGAGTTACAAAAGCTGAATTAGGTGATTTTGAGGCTGCAATTGATTATTATAACAAAACAATCGAAATTGATCCTAATTCTAGTGATGCATATAATAATCGTGGAATTGCGAAAGAGAGACTAGGAGATCTAGATGGGGCGTTGGAAGATTATAATAAAGCAATTGAACTTGACCCAGATGATACTTCTGCATATAATAATTGTGGAAATATTAAATTGAACTCAGGCGATCTAGCTGGCGCACTTTGGTATTATAATCATTCAATTATGCTTGATTCAAAAAATGGTACAGCATACAATAATCGTGGAAATATTAAATACAAAGTAGGTGAACTAATTGAAGCACTTAGGGATTATGATAAAGCAATTGAACTTCATCCAGAGGATGATTTAGCATATAGAAATCGTGGAGATGTAAAAAGAGATTTACGTGATTTAGATGGTGCAGTTATGGATTATGACAAAGCGATTGAACTTGATCCTAATGATATCGATGCGTATACTAATCGTGGAAATGTAAAAAAAGCTTTAGGAGAATTGGAAGAAGCAAATAAGGACTCCAAAAAAGCAGAAGAATTAGAGAAGATGCAGGAGGGTACAAAATGAAACCATCAACCCACCTCACTAAACTCCAGCATCGTTCAGGCCTTTTCTCAGCTTCTCATTTAAATGTAAGTACAGGCTATAATCTTGCTTGGATACGTGATAATCTATATGAATCATTTGGGATGGAAACAATCAATCCAAAGAAAGCTGTTAAGGTATTGCATGCTTTGTTTGAAGTTTTCTTAAAACACGAAAACAAGATAGATTGGGCAATTAGGGAAAAACCTAAGTTTGCTTACCAATATATCCATGCAAGGTATGATCCAGATACTTTGGAAGAGATCCATGGTGTTTGGGGCAATAAACAGAACGAAGCAATAGGTGGTTTCCTATTTAGGGTTGCAGAGCTGGAATCAAAAGGCTACAAAGTAATCAGAAATGAACATGACAAAAGAATTCTACAAAAACTTGTTTATTACTTAGAATCTATACAATACTGGCAGGATAAAGATAATGGTATGTGGGAAGAGAACGAAGAAGTGCATGCTTCAAGTGTAGGCGCTTGTGTGGCTGGGTTAAGAGCTATAAGTTATTATGTTTTTGTTCCTTTTAGTTTAATCATGATGGGAAAAGAAACACTAAAAAGACTATTGCCAAACGAATCAAAAACAAAAAAAGTAGATTTAGCTTTATTGTCATTAATCTATCCTTATAATGTTGTTAACAAAGAAACAGCAAAAACTATACTAAACAATGTAGAAAAACACTTAGTTAGAAAAAAAGGTGTAATCCGCTACAAAGGCGATAAATACTACAACAAGAATGGCGAAGCAGAATGGGTTTTTGGTTTTCCATGGCTTGCAATTATCTACAAGAAACTAAACAAGAAAAAATACAATCATTACATCAAAAAAACAAAACAAGCAATGAACAAAAAAGGAGAACTGCCTGAACTCTACTTTGCAAATACAAACACACACAATGAAAACTCACCATTAGGGTGGGCGCAGGCTTTGTATTTGGTGGCTACAACCCCAACTCCTTCACCAACTCAATGAACATAGCAGCTGACCATGCTTGTGCTACGCAGCCTTGGCTTTCTATCTTGGATGCAGAACTTATCTCTGCGTGATGGCCTATTGCACCGTTCCACAACAATTCATGCCTGCTTGCTTTAAGTATCTGATTAATGTATTTCTCGAAAAAAACTGGATCAACCCTATTCATAACTATTGCAGCCATGTTATTTACCCAGTACCAAGAATCACCGTTATGGTAGCTTTTATTGTTTTCACCAGAATGAACACCAACATAATGTTTGTTTTTCCTATCAATTGTAGCTAATCCACCCCAATTCAGCCATAGTTTCTTCAAAACATTCTTGAAACAGGTTCTCCATTCCTCTTTACTAAGCAATTCAGGGTAGACATAAGCAGCAATAAAAACATTCGGCCGAACAGTCTTATCATTGACACCGTCAGCAAGTATCTTGCCATCCCATAGCATATCTTTAGCCTTGCGCCTTAAAACAATCTCAAGGCTTTGATAGAACTTGTTTTTAGTCAGCTTATACATTAGTTTATACATTGCTAAAGTCAAAGCTTGTATCTCAACTCTTACACCTTCTCTATCAATTGTATCCATCCAAGTTTCTTTTTCTTTATTCTTGACAAACCTGTCTTTGCCGTATTCTTCAATCAATAGGTCAAGCACTTTCTTAAGTTTGTTGCTAATAACCTTCTTCTCTTTCTTGCTGAAATGTTTAATAAAATCTTTTATCCTTACAAACAACCAGCCAGTTGCATCTGCACTATCAAGATGGCTGCTTGGAGTTCTGTTTGGGATTCTTCCCCATGGGCTGATTTCAAAAAGATGCCTGAAAAGAAACCTGTGTACTTCTTCAACTTCTTGCTGCAGCATCAGTGCTTTCATTGAGATAAGTTCATCCCTTCCCCAGTACTGGAAAAACCAAGGTAAACCAGCATAAACCCCTTCAATATTTTCAGTCTTTGTAACTAAACTATCTAAGGCATTGACTGCATTAACATAAGTGAGATTAAAGTCATTATTCTTTACTCCTTGTATACCTTCAACATAATCCTTTTTTTGTTTTTTCAGGAATTTACTATGTTTGTATACAAACTCAGCTTCTTCAACAGCTTTCTTTAACGTATCGTAGAAAGAAAACACTACTTTCTTTGCTTTAAGTTTTAAAGCATGATAAACATACCTCTTATGCGGAGAAGAGCCTCTTTTTTTATCTATCTTAAAACTATTTTCAAACCAGTCATCTATCTTCTTGAATTTAACATCTTTAGTTTTTATAGCAAGATAACAAGTGTGCTCCTCTTTATCATGGCTCTTATCCTCTTTTTCATCAGTTTTCTTTGTAAACTTTACTATAATACATTTTTTCCATTTGAAAATCTCATAATGCCTACCCCATTCCCTGCTGTCATAAGAATCCTTAATATCTAAAACTACAACCATCTCATTCGCTTTGTTCAGTTCGTATAATAAACAATTCCTACCAGGAGCCATGAAATAGTTTTCTTTTATATCTGCTTTTTTTCTTTCCACAGAATGCATCTTGTTATGTATCTCTTCTACTTTCCCGCCAACCTTAATCTCTTCAATCACCTTCATCATTCTATTGTTTGCTCTAAAGAAAACACCTTGATAACGTGACTCTGGCTTGCTTCCAAACCAAACATAACCACCAACCTTATTAGTAAGAAGAAAACTATGATTATCCTTGACTTCTCTTTCCATGATTTGTTTTTTGAAAGTGTGTTTTAATAACATCACTCTTCCCCTCGATAAAACTTGGCAGCATTCTCTGGCGTGACAGAATTTATAGTTGTACCGCTGCAGAATTCAAACCCAGCCCATTTAGCTAGCCTTGGAGTAAGCTCAATATGGAAATGTAGGTCTTCTCCTCCAGGAGCGTAATGTAAGAAATAATTATAAGAAGCGTCTATCTCTTTTAATTTAGCAAGTACTCTTTGCATTAAATCTGCTAGATCAAATGTTTCTTCTTCACTTAAATCAATCAAATTCCTAACATGCCTTTTAGGAAAAAACCAAATCTCATAATTAAACCTTGAAGCATAAGGGGTGAAACAAACAAACGTGTTGTTTTCAAACACCCTGCGAAAACTTCCTTTCTCAACATTAATTATATCACAATAGGGACAGTGATCAAACTTTTTGCAAGCTTCAACTTTCTGCTGCACCTCTACAGGTACTTTATTGAAACTTGCAATCTGTGTATGTGAATGTACTAAAGAAGTGCCTGCATCCTTGCCATGGTTTTTGAATAGAATAACATACTTAGATTCTTCACTCAAAGCAATAATCCTTTTCTTGTATACATCAAGCAGTTTCTTTATGTGTTCTTTAGGCATATCCCACAACTGTTTCTCATGGTCATTAGTCTCAGCAATCACTTCATGTTCACCAAAAGCAGCTGCAAACGTAAAATAGGTATTGTCTGTCTTAATAATTGGATCTCCTTCTTCTCTTACAGCTGGAAACTTGTTAGGAAACCATCTAATAATCCATTTTCCATCCTCTTCAACCCTGCCAATCTCGTGCGGTGTTAACTTCTCATTTCCAGGACAGAAAAAACAGATTTTTTTCTCTTTTTTCTTAACCTTGTGCTTAAACTCATGAGGCCTCTTACCTCTACCTTCAGAAAGAATCACCCATCTATCCAAAACATAATCTTTACGCAGTTCCATGTGGAATCCTATTCTAGCTATGTATTTAAACTTTTCATACTACTGGAGAGTGCACTAGAATATTAATCCACACCAAAAACCCCATATTTACGATAAATAAGCTTTCTTACTTCTTCAAGCAACAGAATAACAGACCCGAAAAGAATCATCAAAGGGATATATTTTAGCGGAAAGAGATATGTGCCAAACACTTTCTGGATTAATGGTACGTAGGCCAGAAGCATCAATAAAAGTATTTCTGAGCCTATACCCAGCAGAATGAGCTTGTTTGAAAAAAAGTTTTTAGTGAATACTGATGCTCTTGTTGTTTTGCATGCAAAAACATTGAACATCTGTATTACTACAACTGTTGCAAAAAAAGCCATAACTGCACTCATGTAAAGTGGGCTTGTTATACTTAATTCTTGGCCCCATGTCCAGCCTCCAGAAAATAATATACTGAAGAAAATTATGTAAGAGAAAAATGTCTGCAATGGCCCTATAAACCCGTAAGAGCGTGCAATCATCTTATAATTAAGTAATCTGGATTTTGCATCGCGCGGTTTGCGTTTCATGATTTCATCTGAAGAAGGCTCTACACCTAAACCAATTGCAGGCAGCATGTCAGTGCCAAGGTCAATAGCCAAAATCAACAATACAGGTAATGCAAGAGGCCAGCCCAACAAAACAAATAATAAGAAAGGTATAATCTCAGGGGTATTGCTAGTGAGAATATAGGTTATAAAACTCTTTATGTTATCGTAAGCAGTCCTGCCTGATTTGATTGCTTGGACTATTGATGCAAAATTATCGTCTATTAGAACAACGTCTGCTGCTTCTTTTGCTACCTCTGTACCGCTTTTACCCATAGCCAGGCCTACATCAGCTTTTCTAAGTGCAGGAGCGTCATTTACACCATCACCAGTTACAGCGACAACCTGTTTCATGTCTTTAAGTAAAGTAACAATCCTAAGTTTGTCTTTAGGCAATGTACGTGCAAAAATAATCTCAGGCTTTTGAAGTATTTTTTTAAGCTGCTCATCTGTATAATCTTTTAGTTCACTTCCTGTAATCATCATTGGAGTTTTGGATTTAACTATACCTACCTGTCTTGCAATATTTTCAACAGTTGTAGCTTGGTCACCTGAAATAACAACAATCTTTATACCAGCTTCTTGGCAAAGCTTTACAGCTTTAGGCACTTCTACTCTTGGAGGATCCTGCATTACAACAAGACCATAGAAACAATAATTGTCTTTTTCAAGGTCTTTAATGTTTTTTGATGAGCTTATATCTTTAAGAGCACAGCCTAGTAACCTAAAACCTTCTTTTGAATACTTCTTGTTATGTTTAAGTATCTCATTCTTATACTTCTTAGAAAGTTTTAGTTTCTTACCTTCATGGAATATATGACTACATCTTTCTAGCACAATCTCTGGAGCACCTTTAAGAAACGCACGTTCATGTTTATTATATTTGTTTGAACTAATCATAAACTTTGTTTCCGAGCTAAAAGGTATTTCATATTTTCTGGGATGCGAGACTTCTATATTGTGTGGGTTATGGAAAGCAGATACAAACTTTTTCAAGCAGATATCTGTCTGGTCTCCGAAACCTTCATCCTTCTTATGGTCATAAGTGCTGTTGTTGCATAACACAAGTGTATCTTGGAGATCCACAACGCCTTTTATAGAATGCAGCCCAGCGTGCTCATCTAAATAGAGGATACATTTTTTTGTATGGTCAAATGTATAAAATTTCCTGTTCATATAAAACCCATAAACATTAAGGTTGTTTTCAGTTAAAGTGCCTGTCTTATCAGAGCAGATTACATTTATGCTTCCCAGGGTTTCGATTGCATCAATGTTTTTAACCAGCACTTTTTGTTTAGCCATACGTTGAGCTGCAATAGACAATGTTAATGTAACTGTTGGCAAAAGGCCTTCAGGCACATTCGCAACAATTATGCCAATTGCAAAGATTAAATTTATACTAAAAGGATTTTTTGTAAAGAACATACCAAGTCCAAAGAAACTTATACCCAAGAAAATTGCAATGTATGAAATGATCTTAATGAAATACGCAATCTGTTTTTTAAGATGTGAAACTTGAGTATCTACCTCACTGGTTAATTTTGCAATCCTACCTATCTGTGTACTATCACCAGTAGCTACAACCAATGTATAGCCTGAGCCAGACTGCGTATGTGTACCGCTAAATACCATATTCCTACTTAGCAGTATATTTTTGCTTGTAGATTTAATACTACGCAACTGAGGTTCACTCTCTCCTGTCAAAGAAGAATGATCTACTTTAAGTGCATTATTCTCAATGATTCTTGCATCTGCTGTTATTTTATCTCCTTCAGAAAGATAAACTATGTCCCCTTGAACAAGCTCAGTTGAATCAACCTGCACCTTTTTTTTATTCCTTAAAACAACTACTTGTGAAGTCATGAGTTTTTTGAATGACTTCATTGCCTGCTCTGCTTTATATTCCTGTATAAAAGTGAATATTGCGTTAAGTATAGTTACACCAACTAATGCCCATGCAATGTAGATAGAGCCTTTACCTGGCAGCATAAATTCGCTGAAAAAAGACAGGCCTGCGCCTATAAACAAAAGATAGGAAAAGAAATTATTGAACTGCAGCAGGAACTTGATCAAAATTGGCTTTTCCTTCTTCTCTGTGAGTTTATTAAGCCCATACTTTTCTAAACGTTTTTCTGCTTCTTTAGTTGTAAGGCCAGATTTAGATGAATTAAACAGTTTAAAAACCTTTGAAATAGGTAATTCATGTATATGTTCCACCTCTTTATTTGATACCAAAGACGATACCATGATTATTTACAAGCATAACTCATTTTTAAATATTGGCATTAGGTTTGTTTTGTCGATTAATTACGTCTGTGCCATGGATGCCATGAATGTAGGCATTCATGGCATGGCCAGGCGGAGCTGATCATGTCCCTATACTGTTTTGAAGAGTATAGGGTTATGGTCAGCGGAGTAGGAATTAATCGACAAACCCCATAAAATTGGTGTACAAGAAAGGGTTCTGTCCCAAGAAAAATTATACTTAGAAGTCTCCTATTAAACAATCTAAAATAACTCTATCATAGCATCAAAATAAACACTAAAAAACTAATATTTATACTAAAACACCCAAAATAAACCTAAACCTCTAACTATAAAATCGAAAGGTTTATATACCACCACACACAAAAACAGTGTATGGTGAAAAAGAGGAGTTTTGCAGAAATTAGGAATAAACTACTTCTAACACTTGCAAAAGGCAAGAATACTCTTAACAACCTAGCAAAAAAAGCAGGTATTAACTGGAAAACAACTGATAATCATCTAACTTATCTGATGGGAAAAAAGCTTGTTGAAGAAGTATTTAGTTCTGCTTATGTTCGTATATTTGATCTTACTGAGCAAGGCAGAGAACTAGTCAAACATCTTAAAGAGGTGAAAAAATGAGACCTCTAAGAGTATTGATGTTTGGCTGGGAATTCCCTCCTTATAGTTCAGGCGGACTTGGTACAGCTTGCTATGGTTTGACAAAAGGCCTGAGCAATAAAGGAGTGCATGTTACGTTTGTTGTACCCAGGATGCCAGAAGCATCAAAACATAAATTTGTAAAAGTAATCTCAGCTGATGTTGATAAAGTAAAAATAAAGTTTGTTGAAGTAGATACCTTGCTTCAACCTTATATGACAACCAAAACCTATAAAGCAAGATATGAAGAACACTTAGTACATCAAAAACGTAGTGTAGGCAAACTCTACGGCAAAGACCTATATGCAGAAGTCAGACGTTATGCATTACAAGCAGCAAAGATAGCACGTAAAGAGAAATTCGATATTATCCATTGCCATGACTGGATGACTTACGGCGCTGGTATAAAAGCAAAAGAGGTTTCTGGCAAACCATTAGTAATCCATGTACATGCAACTGAATTCGATCGTACAGGCGGTACAGGTGTAAATTCATATGTTTATGGATTGGAAATGGAAGGTATGCAAAAATGCGATAGAATCATTACAGTAAGCAACTATACCAAAAAGATGGTTGCAACATACTATGCAATTGATCCAAACAAAATCCAGCCAGTACATAACGCAGTTGAGTTAACAAACAAGAAACATGCAGATGCAAGAATAGATGATAAAAAAACAGTTCTATTCCTAGGCAGGATTACTATACAGAAAGGTCCTGATTATTTCCTACAAGCAGCTAAGAAAGTGCTTGAACATAATCCAAATGTAAGATTTGTAATTGCAGGCAGCGGAGATATGGAGCCTTACATGATTGAACAATCAGCTAACCTAGGTATATCAGACAAGGTATTGTTTGCAGGCTTTTTACGAGGAGAAGATATACACAAAGCTTACCAAATGGCAGACTTGTATGTAATGCCTTCTGTAAGCGAGCCTTTTGGAATTACACCTTTAGAAGCAATGAGCAATGGTACTCCTGTGATTATATCAAAACAATCCGGGGTTTCAGAGGTAATCAGTCATTGCCTAAAAGTAGATTTCTGGGATATCAATCAAATGGCAAACCAGATGTTAGCTGTACTTGCTTATCCAAATCTTTCTAATTCATTAAAAGAGAATGCATACAGTGAAATCCAAACCTTTACCTGGGATACACCTGCAGAAAAATGTATCTCAGTTTATAACACTGTACTTGGAGGTGCTTCATAATGGTAAGCATCTGTCCATACTGCCAAGCAGATTTTTACAAAAAATCTGGTAAAAAGTGCTTAAGTACTACACAAACTTCTTCGAAGTTTGGTAGTACGAACCGAGGTGGTGCTCAGTGGTAAGCATCTGTCCATACTTCCAAGTGCACCAGCCGTTTAGGCTAAGGAAATATCCTATCTTTGATATTGGTAAGAATCATCGCTATTTTGATTATAAGAATAATGTAAACATAATGGCAAAGGTAGTAAAGAAATGTTATATGCCAACAAACAACCTATTGCTTAACTTGATTAGAAACCATCCAGAATTCAAGGTTAGTTTTTCATTCACAGGCGTATTTTTAGAGCAGCTTGAAGAACGCTATCCTAAGGTGCTTGACTCTTTTCAGAAACTTGTAGATACAGGTAATGTAGAAGTACTAAGCGAGACACATTACCATAGCCTAGCTTTCCTTTATTCGAAAAAAGAATTCAAACGTCAAGTTACAATGCATGGCAAAAAGATTGAACAATTGTTTGGAGTAAAACCACAGGTTTTCAGGAACACAGAACTGATCTACAACAATGAACTTGCTAAACGAGTTGAAGATATGGGCTACAAAGCTATCCTAGCTGAAGGTGCAGATCATATACTTCAATGGAGATCACCTAATTTTGTTTACAGGCCAAAAACAACTGAGAACATTAGGCTGTTGTTAAAAAACTATAGACTTAGTGATGATGTGGCATTTAGGTTCTCTCAACGCACTTGGAATGAGTGGCCTTTAACAGCTCCAAAGTATGCATCCTGGGTTAATAATATCAACGGCAACGGCCAGGTTGTAAACCTATTCATGGACTATGAAACCTTTGGCGAACATCAATGGGCAGAAACAGGCATCTTCAAATTCCTTAAACACCTACCAAATGAGCTGCTTAAACATCCTGATAATGATTTCAAAACTCCATCAGAGGTTGCTCGTGATTATAAACCAGTTGCAGAGCTTGACATACATAATCCAATCTCTTGGGCTGATGTAGAAAGAGATCTTAGTGCATGGCTTGGCAACAAAATGCAGCAAAGCGCTGTAAGTAAATTATATGAATTAGAGAATGAAGTCAAAGCAACCCAGGATAAAGACCTTATTGAAGACTGGCGTAAATTACAAACCTCAGATCATTTCTACTATATGTGCACTAAATGGTTTAATGACGGAGATGTACACAAATACTTTAATCCTTATGATAGTCCTTACGACGCATTTATCACGTTCATGAATATTATCCATGATTTAAAACACAGGATAAACCTAAAAAAGGAGGTAGACCAAAATGCCAAGAATAAATGAAACCCCAACCCCAGACAAATATTTCTATCTTAGAAATGGAGGAGTGATTAAGAACGCGCATGAACTTAAAGACACTTTGCCGAACATGGAAGATGAATTATACGGGCACCATGTGACTAATGATAGGAATGATTTTGCAACCTGGGTCAAAGATGTCTTTGACGACCATATACTTGCAGCAAAGATCAGAAAAGCTAAAACAAGACACCATGCCGCACGGCAGATTAGGAAAAAGCTTACACCAAAACAAAGTGTAAGGCTGAAAAGCAAAGAAAAGCTTATCTTTAAGCAAGATGAACGCAAACCAGTTCCAAAGAAAATAGTGATACCTGCAAAACCAAGCAGAATAGAAAAGATAATCATTGATGACGTTAAGAATCCTAAGGTTAAGGTTGTTAGGGCTAAAAAGAAAACAATAAAAAGAAAAACAGCAAAAACTAAACCAAAACGAAAAACAACAAAAAAGAAAAAACTAACAAAAAGGAAAACTAAAAGCAACCTACTTCAATGAAAAACTAAAAATTGGAATTCTAAAAGCTCATCCAAATATGTTTGCTCAAGAAATAAAAAATTACTCAAAATTTGACGGATTAATTATAGAAGGAAC
>CAZJZJ010000020.1:0-1159 GCA_964550525.1 uncultured Methanosarcinales archaeon | reverse complement strand
AAAAACTACTAGAACTAAACCTAAGAAAAAAACAACCAAGAAAAAAGCCACTAGTAAAAAATCCAAGAACTTTCTTAGTGGTATTAACTCAACACTTAGAGATGTTCTGAAACTAGAAAAAGAGATTGAACGTGAAGAAAACTCAATCCAAGCAAAGTTGGCTACAAGATATTTCAATCACGAATTCAATAAAGGCTTGTTCACAGGGGTAGTTACAACCTTAGTTATAGTTTTGCTTGTTGCAGGGTTTTAAAGGGTTTTACTTAAACTTAATATTCCCTTGCTGCATCTTTTTCATCATCTTTTGCATGTCTCTAGGGCTACCGCCTTTGAACATCTTAACCATCTTCTTGCTCTGCCTGTGTTGTTTTAGAAGTTCTCTTACATCTTTAGCAGAGCAGCCAGCACCTTTAGCAATCCTATCAATTCTTGTAGTAGAAATAATATCAGGATCTTCTAATTCTTCTTTAGTCATACTATTCATCACATAACGCCATTTCTTTAATTTTCCTTCTTGAACTTTGAGCATATCTTTAGGTAGCTTAAGATTACCCATACCAGGAATCATCTCCATAACCTTGCCTATAGGCCCCATCTTACTCATAGCTTCCATCTGTTGATATAAATCAATAAGATTGAATTTACCTTTCAAGAATTTCTTACCTAGATCTTGAGCTTCTTCTTCTGTTATAGCATCTTTAGCTTTTTCTAAAAGACCTTCTAAATCACCCATACCAAGAAGTTTCCCAACAAACCTTTTCGGATCAAACAACTCTAAATCATTAATCTTTTCTCCTACTCCAATAAATTTCACAGGAGCCTGAGTAACAGAACATGCTGTTAAAGCACCGCCACCTTTAGCAGTACCATCTAATTTAGTGATAATAACTCCAGTAACCTTGCAAGTGTCATGGAAAGCTTGTGCTTGCCTTTCAGCAGCTTGACCAATGTCAGCACTTATAGTAAGCAGGGTTTCATCTGGCTGTATTACTTTATTTATTCTGTTTAATTCTTCAATCAACTCATCAGACAAAGCATCCCTTCCTGCAGTATCAAAGATAACAACATCAAATTTGCTTAATTCTTTTTCAAACTCTTTGTATATCTTGACAGGATCCTTTTCTTTAGCATTACCAAAAACAGGCACATTAATCCTACT
>CAZJZJ010000019.1:11183-24146 GCA_964550525.1 uncultured Methanosarcinales archaeon | reverse complement strand
TTAAAACTTCCCTTTCAACTTCTCTTCAACTTCTTTAGGCACAAAACAACTAACATTACCTTTGTTCTTTGCTATCTCTTTGACTGTAGATGAGCTTAAGAATGAGTATTTCTCGCTTGTCATAATAAACAATGTGTCTATGTCAGGGCTTAGTTTTCTGTTTGCGAGTGCCATCTGGAATTCGTAATCAAAATCTGAGATTACTCGCAAACCTCGGATCACTGTATTGGATTCTTTTTGTTTGACATAATCAACTAGTAAGCCAGAGAAGGATTCAACCTCAACATTCTCCATTGTTTTAGTTATTTCTTTGATTATAGCAACTCTTTCTTCAGTAGAAAACAATGTTTTCTTAGGTCCTTCAGAAACAGCTACAATAATTTTATCGAATATCTTTAAAGAACGTTCCAAAACATCTAGATGTCCGTTTGTAATAGGGTCAAATGTTCCAGCGTAGATTGCAGTCTTCATATTAGCCTCAAATCCTTTGCAAGTTTCTTAACCTTTGCCCTTGTTTCTTCTAAAGAGCCAGAATTATCTATAACAAAATGTGCTTTTAGAACTTTATCCTCTTCTTTCATCTGCGATTTTAATCTTTTCTTGATCTCTTCCAGTGTATAACCCATTCTCTTCAAACGTTTAACTCTAATCTCTCTTTTACATGTAACAACCAATAATCTATCTACAAGCCCTCTACCCCCAAACTCAAGTATTAAAGCAGCATCTACAACAATAAAACCTTTTCTAAGATGCTTTATGATCTTCTTTATTTTCTTAACAATCTTTGGATGAGTTAATCTATTCAATCTAGCTAATTTCTCATGATCATTGAATACAAGGTCACCTAGTTTTTTCCTATCTACTTCACCATCTTTGCCTAGAATCTTAGTTCCAAAAGCCCTGACTATCTTATCTTTATCCTCTTCAAGAACTATATGCCCAAGTACATCTGCATCTATGATATAAGCCCCATGGCTCATGAACATCTTAGCTATCTCTGATTTACCGCTTCCAAAGTTTCCTGTAACCCCCAGTATCATGTTTCAAGGAAAGTAATTTAACTATTTAAATGTTGTGAGAATTATTAAAAGCAGGCTCGAAAACAACTATTGGGGGTTGCACGAGCCTGCTAGCTTTGTTTGCGTTGGAAAATTTCCAACCATGAGGTTGAAATCTCTCCGCCTCTTTTTCCCTTTTTTTATTTTATATAGATGAGTCCTCCGAGTGAGCTTAACTCAGTTACAATGGCTAGCCTTGTCAATTCACTCAAGGCATTCACCTTTTGCGGTAAATGGAAGGTCCTTTTCAATGCTGTCCAGCGTGCGTAAGGGTTTGTTCCTTATGTAGTTGTTGAAGGCTTGGTGCCGTCCTCTTTGTATTTCTTTGGCCAAGCATAACGCCTGCAGTTATTCTCCAGCAATACATATTTACCGTCGAGTTAAGTCGATGAAATGTGAGTATGATAGTTTTTCCAGATTCTTTCCATTTGGAAAGAATTAGGGTGGGCCCCCTTCAATGGTGTGAGGGGTGGTTTTTGAGAAATCGGAGGGAGCCCGAATCATTGTAATGGGGGATTATTGCGTCATACGATATATAAAACACTACTGGTATATAAATGTTACGTTTTTGTATACTGGTGTAGAAATAACTACAATAAGAAAATAAGGACTAGAGAGCTTAAAATAGCTGTTTTTTAGCGAATTAGGGTTTTTGATGCTCAATCTAATTCCCGATAACAACCTGGGAAGAAATCTAATTTGTATTCTTTTGAGACGATACAGAACTCATAATCCATGATAATATCTGAGAATTTCTCTCTCAAATCAAACATTATATCCTGGAACTGCTCATAATTCTCAAGCTCAAAATCAATCTCAAAATCCCAATTGCCTATAACTCTTTGAGGCCAAACTACGCCTTGCAAAGAACTAGCATAATGCACAAACTGGTTAAGCCTTTGTTTTGTAGACGAGGAAAGATACACAATAGCCTTACAAAAGATATTCCCCATTGCTCTTGGCTCAACATGGACCTTGTAAGTAAGAATAACACCTTTTCTTTCTAATTCTTTAATTCTATACTGAACTTTCCTCGCAGTTGTCTTGATTCTCTTTGCTATATCTCGAATAGGCATACGTGCGTTATTTGCTAGAATCTTCAAGATCTCTTCATCAAGATTATCAATTTTTTCTTGTTTATCTGCAGAGGTATAGAAAAGCATCTTTGTTTCTGGAAGCTTTTTATCAGTTAAATACTCTCTTTTTTGGTGCGTTATATGCAAGGTTGTTGTCGTAGCTTTATCTAAGATATGGCTTGAGAATCTATGCATAAAACCTTGAACCTCATCGTCAAACTCATTAATATTATGCACGATAAAACTCACAATCATATCCCATCTTCCTGTACAAATAACAACCCACTCTGTTTTTTTTCCTTTAAAAAAATATTGGCCGATCTCTTCAAGCTTATCCTTACTCATCTCTTTTAATCTAAGATACAACTTGTATTTAGCCATACCCAATCTAAAATAATTTGGAATCGTGCAAAACCTTGCAATAAGTCCTGACTTCATCATTCTGTCTATCCTGTACTTAACTACCTCTTTACTCAGCCTTACTTTCTTGCCTATTTTCGCATTAGACTGACGTGCATTAATATCTAGCTCAAAGAGAATCTTCTTGTCCTTAACATCTGGTTTGAACTCTTTTTGGGACATATTTTACCATATATACATTTATCTATTTAAATATTGTCATTTTGATAAAAAAATCAATCAAATATTTTATATACTTACGAATCCCTTAAGAGTAGTAACAATGAGGTGACAAATATGATACAAAAAATTGGTGTAAGAAAAAAGATGTTTTTTGACGAGGTGTTTAACAGCGCTTCTATGTACAGCAAGATGTACCAGAGAACATTACATAACAGGATGGATGGAAATGAGTTTGGTTTTTAGGAGACTAAGAAATGAAAATAATGTTAAAAGGATTAGATGAGTTGAAACTCGAAATCAAGAAAGGCCTAAAAGCTAAGCTTCCAATCATTGGCTTATATGTAAGCAAAGCTTGTAATTTCAAGTGCAAGTATTGTTTTGGTAAGGAGTTTGAGTATGAAGGAGAGTTTCTTACACTTGAACAGAGGATTGATGTTTTAAAACAAGCTAAAGATCTAGGAGCAAAAGTCCTGCATATTAGCGGAGACGGCGAGCCTTTGCTTGACAAAGACTTTGATGCAATAGTTGAAGCAGCTAACAAGCTAGGTTTTACAACTGCTGTTTATACAAACGGAACAAATATTGACTGGGAAAAAGCAAGGTTCATGAAACAAAACAATGTAGTTCCGCTTATAAAACTTGAATCATTGAATATGAAGGTACATAATAGATTATGTGGCACTTCTAAACAGGTTTACAAAAACCTTACACCATTTGGAACTGCATATAATGCGATCTTTTCTTTACTAGAAGCAGGATATGGAAGACTTGAAAAAAAAGGTAAAGATTACTTTTCAGACATTGGTGTTGCTGCAATTATCTCAAAAAAGAATATTGCTGATTTAGAATACCTTCAAAAATGGTGTGAACAAAGAGATAAAAACATCTCATTCGCTGCTGATTATCTTGAATACCATGGAGCAGCTAAAAAATACAAAAAACAATTAGAGCCAACACCTGAACAAATAAAAGAGTATTCTCCACCTAAAGAAACAACCATGGATCTATCTGTTGGCTGTTTATTCTACCATTACGGCTTGATTATTGGTCCAGATGGAGTAGCACGTAGATGCGCAACTCAGCCAGAGGAAAAACCTATTGGCAATGTAAAGTACATGGCTCTATCTAAGATATTGGATAATGTAAAACAAGAAAGACAAAAAGAGATTCAGAGGTTCATAGCAGATCCAGATAATTACACTTGTCCATTTAAGAGGTGTGAATAAATGGACAAACAACCTGAATACAAAAAAGTACTTTTGTTAGAACCTCCCTTGTATATGCCTACGCATATCCATCCTGCTTTGCCTTATCTTAAAGCATGGTTAGAACAAGAAGCAGGCTGTGAAGTTACTCAGAGAGCTTTAAGTCCAACTGCTTACAAGTATTTGTTCAAGAAAGAAAGATTAGAGCAAAGATTAAAACAGCTTAGCCATAAAGAACAATGGATATATAGAGAAGCTGCACATAACGCTGAGCAAGCAATAGAAGATATGCGAGACATAGAAGTTTATAGAGATTTCCAAAGATTCAAACAAACAAAACAAACATTAGAACAAGCTGCTGAGATAGTAGAAAAAACATCTGACGCTAGATACTTTGGCATATTCAAGAATACTTTTCAGTATGTACCAAACCACAATCCTTATTCAATAGATGAAGTTATAGACGCTGTAAAGAATAAACAAGACAATGTTTTTTTTGACTATTTCAAACATGAAGTTATGCCAATGATTAAAGACAATGAGATAGTTGGAATAAGTGTAAGTGATTACAAACAGGTAATCCCAGCCATGATACTTGCTGAGATGATTAAAGAGCAGAACAAAGATGTAAAAATAGTCATTGGCGGTAATCTTATCTCAAGGAACAGAGATGAGTTAGTAGAGAACCCAAAAACACCAGATTTACTGAAGAATGTTGATTATCTAATCTATGGAGAAGGTGAAATGCCTTTCAGCAACCTAGTTGAGGCTCTAAAAGGCAATTTAGACATAGATGAAGTTAAACAATTGATCTATTTAAAAAACAATATAGTAAAACACAACCAAGGCTATTATAGTACAAAGGATGTAGTCTTTCCTACACCTTCATTTGAAGGTTTGCTTGAAACAGAGTGGTCACCTGAACCTTATGTTCCTGTGATTGAATATAGAGGATGTTATCATAAATGTAATTTCTGTGACATCCCTGCAGGATATAATTCGTTTCAGTTGCAAGAAAACAGGAAACTAGATATACAGAAATTTGTGGATGATGTAGAAGAACTAAACAAACAAGGAATAAAATACCTTTCATTCACAGATGAAACATTCTATGCAGTCCACATGAAAAGGTTTGCAAAAGAAGTGATCAACAGAGGACTTGATATAGAATGGGATTGTTATGGAAGAATGGAAAAACAGTTTGAAGAACCTGAATTTTGTAGATTAATCTATGAAGCAGGTTGTAGAAATATCCAGTTTGGGATTGAAACAGTGAACTTAGATACATTAAGAGCAATGAATAAAGGTACATATGAGATTGACCAAACAAAGATATTAAAGTCAAGCCATGAAGCAGGTATAATGAACCATATTTTTGTGATGGTAGGCTATCCTGGAGAAAAAGCCACAGAAGCTTTATCTAACTTATGGTTTATACATGAGAATAGAGACTACATAACCACAATAAAGCCTACAAGGTTCAGGTTAGCAAAACATTCACCTATTGCAAAAGCTATACTAAACCATTCAGAAGCTAATGAAACTGCTACATTGATTGCACAGAATTTCCAAGCATTAGATCCAAAAGGTGAACTTCAGCCAAACACTGAATTTAGATATAGAGATGGTACAAAAACACGTACAGCTGAAATGTGTAATAAGTTGTTTGATTATTACATAGAAAACTATCATAGAGTTAACACTATAACAAAACATTATGTGTACGGACAAAGAATGATGGTAGGTAGGGATTTTATAGAGCAAAACGCAGAAACAGTTTCACCTAGAGACATGACTAATACTGAGAAAAGAGCACTTAGAGAAGTATTCAATACAGCTGTGAAAGAAGGCAGGTTCCCTTACACATTTAAAGAATACCAAAAAAGCGGCAACATAATCAACAATATGGATGATTTGTTAGAAAGATTAGAAGAATTAATCAACCAAAAAACTCCTTAATCCTATCTTGGTAGAGCTTGGTAACTATAATGTTCCAATCTTGTGGAAAACATCGTTTGTAGTTTTGCCAGACAAAGCGTTCGTCTAGGAAAACAATGACTCCGCGATCTGTTTCGCTTCTGATGCATCTTCCTGCTGACTGAAAACACTTGTTCATAGCAGGGAAAAGATAGCCATAATCCCAGCCTCTACCAAACTTTTCATCATAGTATTTGATCAATTCTTTAGTTTCTAGGTCAGGCTTTTGTAGAGGAAGACCAACGACTATTACAGCTTTCAATAAATCTCCTGGCAAGTCAATACCTTCTGCAAAATTAGCAGATGCAATGCCAAGTAAAACAGCGCCAGCATCTTTATAGCTCTTAAAATTATCAAGCATTTCTTGTTTTTCTGTTTTGCTCATGCTAGGAGCTTCTGTAAAAGTTGTTTTCTTGCAAAGAGGACTAAAATACCTATTAACGCAATCCCTTACATAATAACTAGGAAAAAAGACTGCGCTGTTGCCAGGGATAAGATTAACAATATCAGCAACCTTTTCAGCGATTCTTTTATACTGTTCTTGTGTACGCGCTGTAAATTTAGTAGTTGTTTCTGGAACTATTAAATTCAAAATATTCTTCTTAGGAAAAGGGCTTGGATAAACTTTTTCATCAACTAAACCAAAACCTAAAACATCTTTGTACATTGAAGTTGGAGTAAGTGTCCCGCTCATTAGAATAACAGAATGTGCTTCATCCATAACCTCTTTTGTAACCAAAGAAGGATCTAGGCAACGATAAGATAAAGTAATAATCTGTCCTGACTTATATTCTTTTTTAGAAAGTATTCTTGCAAAACCAGTATCTTGTCCAAGCCATGCATCTAAGAAAACAGCTACTCCTCCTGTATAACTTTGTTTTTGTTTTTCCCTTATATCCTCTGCAATAAATTCTAAATCTGCAACTAATTGCTCATAATCAACTACTTGCTCTATATGTTCCATGAATTCCTTTTGTTTAATCAAAACCTCTTCACCAAAATTAACCCTATTGCCAAAGTTTTTCAGAACATCCAACAACATCTCTAAGTACTCTAATGTTTCTTGGTAATTGTATTTCTTTACTTCTTTAATAGCTCTCTTTAACATGAAAGTAGACAACCTTTGCGTCATTAAATCTCTTACTCTTATAGGCAGATTATGCGCTTCATCTACAATTATAATTGAATCTTCTAATTTCTTTCCTGCTTTATTGAAAAAAGTGTTTCTAATTGAAGGGTTAAAGATATAGTAATAATCTGCAACAATAACTGTTGCTTTCTTGCCTATCATAGAGGTCATTTCATATGGGCAAAGTTTTTCATCAGAACAAATCTCAACAACCTGTTCAATATGCGCAGGGCTTAGATTAATCAACTGCTCCATAATGTTCTTTGCTTGTACAGTCGGCTTCATATTCTTCTGCTTTGTGTTGATGTAAAACTCGCATTTCCTATCCTCTCTCACTTTCTTGCAATAATCATTGAACTCATTTGAATAAAGTATATCAGTTCCAGGCACAGGGCACATCCATTTCTTCCCTATGATATCAATAACAACAAACTTCTGGCCAAACTTTTCTTTTATTGCTTTCATTGTATCTATTGCTATCTTATGCTGAGTATGTCTTGACGTCAAAAAGAAAACTGTTTTCTTATTCTTAAGTGCATAAGCAAGTGCAACTGGCAAAGTAGAAGCAGTCTTACCAAGACCAGTAGGCGCGTGCATAATCAAATGCTTCTTCCCCTCTATAACACCCTCTACCTCTTTCAACATCTGATCCTGTATCTCTCTCACCTCTTTATGCGGAAAGAAAAGAGTATTAAGTTTATCGTCGGAAAGCATAGACATGGAAAAACAACAATCAATATAAAAAACTTTTCAAAAACCCACCTATATTCTCCAACCTATATATTCCGAAATGACAACATTTATATATATATACGTTTTAGTATTTTGTAGAATTGATAATAAACCGGGGGGTTTGCGTTATGAAAAATAAAGAAATATTCAATGTTTTTTTCCGTGAAAAGCCAGCTATGATGTTGGTTAATCTTCGCAATACTAAAGGCGCTACATACGCTTCTTCTCTGGCAAAAAAGATCGACTGCACTTACAGTCATGTTGTTAAAATTCTTCAAGAGATGGAAAAAGCAGGCCTAGTTAATTTCGAGAAAACAGGCCGACTAAAACTTCTTACCTTGACAAAGAAAGGCTCAGAAATGGCAGCACATATTGACAGTATTAGAAGTGTTCTTTAAACCCCAACACTTTCTTCCATTGCATGCCTTGCTAGAACTTCTTTAGCAACCTTAACAAACTCTTCTTCTTTAGATGTAGGTACAATTGCTCCTGCTGCATGTTTATGTCCGCCAGCTTCACCACCTACTTTTGCAGTAATCTCCATGAGAACTTTTCTTAAGTCTATATCCTGTCTTGGCTCGTGCCCTGCAATCCTTAAAGAGATCTTTGTGTTGTTGTCAATGAGTTCTGCTAAAGACATAACCAATGTGTTCACAGGAGTTTTCACAGACTTAGCTATCAAAGAACCTAAAGTACCTGCAAGAGTTGAAAGAATATTATCGTGTGTATTGATAATAATATAACCCTTACCTTTAACCACATTAGGTGTTTTTTCATTATCCTTATACCATTTGAAAGCTTCGACTAGTTTCTGTTTATAATTGCTTAATTCCAATTCACCTTTCTTCTTCATCTTTTTATCATTAAGGCAGATACCTATACCTAAAGCAGATTTGTTCATCCTGCAGCAAGCATTTAGTACAGTTGAGAACTCACGTGCATCGTAGTAAGGTGAATCCTTGTCCTCATTAACAAGCATGTAGACAGGGCCTATCAAATCCATTATGTTGGTTTTACCAATCATTCTTTGAGATATACCATCAACCAACATCTTAACTTTGTCCTTAGTAAGCAGTTCATACTTTCTCCAGCCATGCTCTATTTTAGGGCTAATACCGCAGTTACTTAAGAAAGCAAGTGCACCTCTTTCAGAGCCTGTAACATTTGGAATAAAGATATCTGTACTGTATTCCAATACCTTATGCAATGGCTTAGAAAAAGCGCCAAACAGTTTCAGGCCGTACTTTACTCTAAGCTGGTTGTAGTTAACTGCA
Organism: uncultured Methanosarcinales archaeon; assembly: GCA_964550525.1. Lineage (GTDB taxonomy): Archaea > Nanobdellota > Nanobdellia > Woesearchaeales > JANQNQ01 > CAZJZJ01. The sequence goes on along the minus strand of CAZJZJ010000019.1, from coordinate 15,113 downwards.
TCTTCAAGGATTTCATTATTCAACCTAATGAAACCATTGTGCTCCTGGTTATCAGCGATAGCACCTATCACTGCAAGATGTACAAGTGCTACATTCTTATCATCAAACTCCTTTGCAAAAAGAAAAGTTACACCTGCACCACTTATTTCACTACTACCGTCAATATCAAACAAGTACGGGTTAAGATGGATAATGTTCTCTTTCACATGAATCTCTTTAGGCCTGTGATGGTCAAGAATAAAACAAACCCTTCCATCCATAAGTTCACTAAGATTTTCCAACTGTTCTGAACCAATGTCAACAAAAACAAAATATTTACATTGGCTTGTTTTCAGTTCATTGATAATCTCTTTTCTTAATTGTTGCACTATTCTTGACGAGAAGATCCTCCCATCATTTTTTAATGTTTTCAGCATTATAGCTCCAGCTGCAATACCGTCTGCATCAAGATGAGAAACTACCATAAGAGGTTCAGACTTATCAACCTGCCTAAACCTCTCAACAAATTTCACAATAGCTTTCTTAAAGAGTTCATACTTGTTCATTTTTATCAAGTATTTAAGTGTTGAACTTTAGTGAAACACCTAATACATTGCAAGACTTTTTGCGTCGTATTTCCAATCTTCAGGCAGTGCTCTTGTTTCCTTGTAATGCTTAACAAGCCTTTTAATCTTTGACTCTGTCAATGTAAGCCCGCGTTTAGCAGGTTCATCCTTTTTATTAGCTTCAAGATGTTTCCTGATTTGAACTGCCTTTTCGATCAATGCCATTAAATCCTCAGGGATTTTTGCAGCAAGGTTTCTTTCCTTCAATACCTTATTTATTTTCTTGCCTAACAATTTCCTTACATCAGGTATACCATACGTATCCCTTAGATAAAGTCCAATCTGACTTGGTGATTTACCTTCTTTAGCCAGCTTAAGTATCAACATCTCTACTTCTTTACCTTTATACCTTACCCAGGTTAGGGTCTTTTTTTTCATTGGCTTCTTAGAGCCAGCTTTACCTTTCTTCCTTGAATGCATTCTTGCCATTAATATCTCCTCCGTTTAGTTTCATCAATCCAGAAGTTAAAGAAATTAACTTCCAGTATAGGTAAGCTTTCACCGACCTATCTATTGGTTGAGGGAAAGGAAAAAGTGCTCATTTATAAAGTTTGCCATAGTCAACAGCAGCGTGGAAAAGACCGTCTGTGCCATTATTGACATTGTTGGTGAGTGCAACGAGCCAATAATGGCATGGCCAGATGCTTTGGCTTGCGTAGCAAGGCAAAGGCTTAGAGATGCTTGCATCTCCAAGAGAGTTTTGCGAACGTGTTTTTAGTGAGCAAAACGGAATAGGGCTTTTCCACGCGACATAACATCAACAACATTTTTAAATTTCCACACAATACTCCAATCTATGAGACGTCATCCAGACTGGTTGAAAGTAAAGATACCTGGGGGAGAGAATTACAAGAAAGTAATTAGTTTGCTGAACAAAAGTAAACTTCACACTGTGTGCCAGGAAGCAAAGTGCCCTAATATAGCAGAATGTTTTGGCTGCGGCACTGCAACTTTTTTGATTATGGGAGACACTTGCACACGTGATTGCAGGTATTGCAATGTAAAACATGGAAAACCTTTACCTTTAGATTTAGAAGAGCCAAAGAATATTGCAGAGAGTGTAAAAGAATTAGGATTAAAGTATGTAGTAATCACTTCTGTAACCAGGGATGATTTAGAAGATGGCGGTGCAATGCATTTCTCTAAAACAGTTAGCGAAATAAAAAAACAAAACCCAGAAACAAAAGTTGAGATCTTAGTGCCGGATTTTAAGGGCGATGAAAAAGCGATGAAAACTATTGTTATTAGTAATGTAGAGGTGGTTGCGCACAATATAGAGGTTGTTAAAGAACTTTTTCAAAGTATAAGGCCTCAAGGTAATTACAAATTATCATTAAAATTACTAAGAGAAATAAAACAAAAAATAAAAAATAAAAACCACCACCAAAAAAACAAAAAAACAAAATCCGGTTTCATGATTGGTTTAGGTGAAACAAAAGAGCAGATCATTGAAACAATGAAAGACTTAAGAGATGCAGGAGTTGATATCCTTACTATAGGCCAATATTTGCAGCCAAGAAAAGATCTAGCTGAAATAAAAAAATACTACACACCAGAAGAATTCAAAGAATTTAAAAACATCGCAATACAACTAGGTTTTAAAGACGTGCAATCAGCTCCTTTAGTCAGGAGCAGTTATCATGCTGAGGAAAGTTTCAAATGAACACATACAGATTCCTGTTCCATCGCTTCAACACAGCTAGTATGAATATGGCGATTGATGAGGCCTTGATGAAGTTAAATAGTGAGCCAGTGCTTCGTTTTTATAGATGGAGACCTGCAGCTGTTTCTATAGGTTATTCTCAGGACTTGAAAAAAGAGATTGATCTTAAGCAATGCAAAAGATACAATATTGATCATGTAAGAAGACCCACAGGAGGCAGAGCAGTGCTGCATGACGATGAATTGACTTATAGTTTTGTATGTCCAAAGGATTTCCTTCCTGAAGAGATAATTGAATCCTATAAAGTAATCAGCTCAGGCATAATTACAGCCCTAAAAAAACTCGGGCTTAAAGCAGAGATGAAGCAAGGAAGCGATATAGAAAAGAGTAAAACACCTGTTTGTTTTGATGCTCCTTCCTGGTATGAAATTACAGTTAATGGAAAAAAGATAGTTGGTTCTGCACAAACAAGAAAACAAGATAAGATTTTGCAACATGGCAGTGTATTAATGGGTTTTGAACATAACCTAAATGTAGGCATATTCAATATCCCTGACAATAAAAGACCTGAGATGCTAAAAAGATTACATGAAGGAGTAACTTATCTAAACGCAGAACTCAAGCTTTCGAGTGAAAGCGAGAAAGGCTTAGAGAAGTCGAAGACTTCTCAAAGAAAAAAAGTAACCTATGAAGACGTAGCCAGAGCAATGCATGCAGGTTTTGAAAAAAACTTCAATGCAAAGTTTGCATTAAGCAGACTAACCAATGAAGAACTAAGGCTAGCAGAACAGCTCGATGAAGAGAAATATTCTACAGCGCAGTGGAACGAAAAAAGGCTGAGTTTTTCATAAATTCTCTATAGAAACACTTATAAATCCCAAGTTTCACCACCTTATTCTCGAGGTGATTGCATGTCAAAAACCAATGTCGCTGTTCTAGTTTCTGGATCTGGTACAAATCTGCAGTCCATTATTGACAAAACCAAGGCTGGAGAACTTCCTATTGAGATAAAGGTTGTAATTAGTAATGTAAAAGAGGCTTATGCACTTGAACGTGCACAAAAAGCAGGCATAAGAGCAGAATTCATTGATCCTAAAGGACTAAAAAGGGAAGAGCATGAAGAGAAGATATTAACTATACTCAAAGAAGAAAACGTAGAACTAATTGTACTTGCAGGCTATATGAGATTGATGACACCTGGATTTATTAAAGCATACAAAAACAAAATGATCAATATACATCCAGCTTTATTACCAAGTTTCGCAGGTACACACGGTTATGAAGATGCTTGGGAATACGGTGTTAAAGTCAGTGGCTGTACTGTTCATTTCGTAGACGAAGGCTGTGATACAGGCCCAATCATACTACAGAAAACTAATGAAATCAGGGAAGACGATACATTTGAATCTTTCAAAGAACGCGGCTTAAAGATAGAACATGAAGCTTTCCCAGAAGCGATTAAGTTGTTTTGTGAAGGCAAGCTAGAGATAGAAGGAAGAAAAGTTAGGATTAAGAAATGAATAAAGTTGTTTGATTGTGTCCTACTCGCCTTTGCTTCGCTCAAAACAACGCTCAGCAAAGTCTCGCCTGGCCATGCCGTGTTTGCAAAAAACACAAACAACGGCATACACGGCACAGACGGCCAGAAGGAATGAACCCCTC